>JAJDDR010000183.1 GCA_029260255.1 Phycisphaerae bacterium | reverse complement strand
CGCGCCCGCGGCTCAGCCGGGTCCGACGCAACGACGCGTGCCAACCGGCTGAAAGGCGGCATCCGTGACACACGCCTGCCGGCAAGCTCGCGTTCGGCAAACGCGCCGTAGTCGTGCGTAGTCGCCGCCCGCAGCGCGGGCGAATCCGGCGAGACCGTCTGAACCACTACCGAGCCGGGGCTCTTGCCCCTCCCGGCCCGGCCGGCCACCTGCGTCACCAACTGAAACAGTCGCTCGTCGCTGCGGAAGTCCGATCCCGATCGCGCCGTGTCCGCACCGATCACACCGACGAACGAAACGAACGGAAAATCCAGCCCCTTGGCGATCATCTGCGTTCCGACGATGCAGTCCGTCTTACGCTCTTCAAAATCCCGAATCGCACGCTGATAGGCCGACGCGCTGCTCATCGTGTCGCTGTCCACGCGCGCCACCCGCGCCTCGGGAAACAACCGACCCAGGCGCTCCTCGATCCGTTGTGTCCCGCCGCCGAATGGCAACAGTCGTCCGCCGCACGACGGATTCGGGCAGATCTTCTGTGCCACCGTGCGCCGACCGCAGTAGTGGCACAGCATCTCGCCGCGGGCCGCGTGGTACACCATGTTCACGTCGCAATCCGGACACACGACACGATAACGGCACGACCTACAGCAAACCCAGTTCGCGTACCCCCGGCGGTTCATCAGCAAGACCGCCTGCTCCCCGCGCGAAAACGCCTCGCCCATTCCCGCGATCGTAATGCGCGAGAGCATCGGGATCCCCGTCTTCTCCGAGTACTCGTCGTTCAGATCCACAACCGTCACCGCCGGAAGCGGAAGATCGCGCACCCGTTTCGGAAGGTCTATTCGAGTGAAATGCGGCATCCGAACGCAGTTGTGGTATGACTCCAACGACGGCGTCGCGCTGCCCAGCAGCACGCAGATGCCGAGCTGCTGCCCGCGCATGATGGCCACGTCACGAACGTTAAACCTCGGGGCCTGGAGATTCTTGTAGCTACCCTCCTGCTCCTCATCGACGACGATCAGCCCCACATCCGGACACGGCGCGAACACCGCGCTGCGCGTACCGATCACGACCTTCTTCTCGCCCGAGCGAATCGCCCCCCAGGTCAGAGACCGCTCCACACCCGTCAAGCCGCTGTGTACCACGGCCACGTCCGCGAAGCGCGACGCCAATCGGTGCACCAACTGCGTGGTTAGCGCGATCTCGGGAACCAGCATCACCGCCTGCCGACCCGACGCGACGACGCGGCGCATCGCGTGAATGTACACCTCGGTCTTCCCGCTGCCGCTCACCCCGTAGAGCAGTCCGACGTGAAAACCGCCACCGTCGATCATCTCCGTCACACGGTCGACCGCGGCCCGCTGGTCCGCATTCAACGCGAACGTCGGCTCCGTGCCGTCGAGATCGAAGTTCGGAGCGTCCGCCCGGACGCGAACCGGTTTGACCTCGATCAGGCCGCGCGCCGCCAGCGAACGCACGGTCGCCCCCGACGCACCCGTCTCCGCGAGCAGCGCCGAACGCTCGACCGGCGCCGGCGCCTCGCTCAGGTAACGCAAGACGGCCTGCTGCTTACCACCCAGACGCCCGCCGCCGGCAACGACCGTCTCGACGGAACCCACCGCGCGCACCAGACGCGTGGTGACGTAACCCGCTTGCTTTCGGACCGCCTCCGGTACCAGCGCGCCCAGCGTTCTTCCCAGCGGGCAGGCGTAGTGGTGCGATATCCAACGCCCCAACTCGAGGAGGTCCGCCGTCAGATAGCTTTCCGCATCGACCACCGACTCGATCGGCCGAAGCGTGCTGTCCCACTCCCGCCGATCCAACCCGACGCAGAATCCGATCGCCGTCCGCCCCCGCTTGCCCACCGGAACGCTCACGCGCTGACCGACCGCGAGCCTCTCTTCCATTTCAGAATCGACGCGATAGCTGTAGATCCGCTCGATAGGACCCACCAACGCCACATCAGCCACCGTCCCGACGGAGTGTTCGCCCTCCTCGACCCAGAGACGCCCGGTCGCATTGTCGTCACGTGCTCGCTTCACACGCGAGAGTGTACGCCCCTCTCATCCATCCCACAAAACCGCGTGGATTAGACGTGATTCTCAGCGCCCGACGCGTTACACTGACGTCGAGCCGTCCCGTCGTGCAAGAGGAGAAAGCCCATGTCCACGACACCTAGCCGTCCATCGCAAAGTGGTCAGAACCGCACCCGTCAGGAAGCGACCTCGCGCGTGCGTGGCGTTCGCGAGGGTTCGAGGCCGCTCCTTAACAGTCGCGGTTCTGCCAATGGGTCAACCTTGCGCTGCACTGCTGGTTCACTTCTGGTTTTCACCACCCTGACATGTACCCTCGCCGCAACCACGAATGCCCGCGCCGGCGGGCGGCCGGACGTGATCTCCGGAAGCATCCCCAGCGTCGTTCACTGGACATCGGGGGGCGCCATCGACGGGCTGCGCGCGTACTCGTTCGCCAGAACGGCCTGCAACGTCGGTACCGCCAATCTGGACTGGTTCACGAATCCAGATCCGCGGCACCCCGTATTCACGCAGAATCTCTATCGTCTAGAGTCCGGTCGATTCGAGCAGCTCGGCCAAAGCTGGGTCATGGAGGTGTTCTGTGCCCTGCAACAAAGCGTCTGCGGCACGTGTTCCCCCGCGTGCGGTGGCTGCTGCAACGCGCTCGGTCCGGGCTGCGCCGAACCCAGTTCCGCTTCGACTGCGGGGCAGTTTCAATTCCTCGGACCGCGTTCGGAGATCAACGCCCACAACGGCACGAATCTCGGCAATCACGCCCTCCCGCAAGGCGACCCCGGTCTCCGTGGCCGACTCCTCGTCCGGAACTCCGACCTTGACCCCGCGCTCAACGCAGGTGCGTTGTACTTTGCCGAACTTCATGCCGTGGCCGCCGACGACGCCCAATTCGGGGATCGGACCGGCGACAACAACAACGCGTCCTACCGCAGAGTGACGGTGATCGCGCCGAGCTTCAACCTCGCATTCGCTGGCGGGACGGTCCGCGAGTCGCCCGCTATACACGGGTGGCAGTCCCTCGACCCAGACGTGACCATGCGCAACGTCGACATTCCGGGCGAGGGGAGGCTGATCCTGGCCTACCTCGTCACAGACAACGGTGACGGAACGTGGCACTACGACTACGCTCTCCACAACCTCAACAGTGACCGCAGTGTCGGAGCGTTCTCCGTACCCATTCCGGGCGACGCAACATTGCAGAATATCGGCTTCCACGACGTCGACTCCCACAGCGGAGAGCCCTATTCCGTCGACGATTGGCCGGTCATCGAGGACGACGGCAGCGTCACCTGGTCAACCGAGCCCTTCGCCGAAAACGAAAACGCCAACGCCCTCCGCTGGGGCACCCTCTACAACTTCCGGTTCGACGCCCCCTCCCCGCCGCAGCCCGCGGACATCACCATCGGCCTCTTCAAGCCGGGCACGCCCAACGCAGTCACCGTTCCCGCCGTGGGTCCATCCGAGTCGTGTCCCGCGCCCGCGTTCGCGCCGGGCGTCGCCGGCGTGTCCTTCATCGATCGCGCGTTCGACGGGTTCATCGACGCTCGCGCCGAGAGCACCGACGGCAGCAACGTCGATCTCGGCCTCGACACGATCACGGTCGAATTCAACACCGCACTGACCAACCTCGACGGCTCGCCCCTCGACGCCGCCGCGTTCACCGTCACCGATACCGGCGGCTCGCCACCAACCATCACTGCAGCAACCACGGACGATGGCCGCGTCGTCGCGCTTGTACTGAGCGACCACATCGCACTTCAGCAGTGGACCACGATCACGATCAACGCCCGTGCTCAATGCGGTGACCACGAAGTGCTCACCGATTCGATCATCGTCGGCTACCTACCCGCCGACGTGGACCAGAACGGGCTGGTGGGTCCCCTCGACCTACTCATGCTGCGCCGCCTCGTCAACGGCAAGGCGGCGCCGCTCGCCGGAACCGTCGAGGACTACATCGATGCCAACCGCGACGGGAGCGTCTCACCCTTCGACCTGCTCGCCTTCCGCCAGTTGGTCAACGGCACGACCCCGGCCACGCGCGCCTGGGCCGGCGAGACGCTGCCGAGCACGCCATAGCGCAGCGTGTCAGCCTGATGGCATTCTCCGAGCCCCGACCGTAAGGGAGGGAACACGCGGGGAGTGCCGGCGTCAGTCGCCGGCCCTCCCCGCTTCTTTGCTTTTCGCCCAGCAGAGTTATTTCAGATTCCGTGTCAGATTCCCCCATGAACCGCGACCTCTCCTATGGTAACCGCGGCGCCCGCCACCAGGGGCGGCGTCGCACCGTTGTGTCTCGTTCGGCGCGTACGGGCCGCCCCGGTGCCGCGGTTCCCTCCGGCGGCGAGCGCCGATCGAATCGGAGACAACCTCCGGGATCGACGTTGTCCCGGCCCAATACGTGCTGTTTCTGTTTCGCCCGGCAGCGGGAGCTTCTCCCAACCCTGCGGGGCTTCCGGGATAACCCCTGCCCGGAAGCCCCCATTGCCGCTGCCCCGGCGTTTGACGCCCTGCATCTGCGGCGTCTGTCTCTCACGCCTCGGACGCTGCGGGAGTCGCCGCACGCGAAGACCAAGGCAAAACCGGGTTTCCGGTTCCATGGCCTATGGGACACGATGGTCCGATCCAAATCACCGGGCAGGGGAGACCAGCGTTGCGAGGCGACGAGCGTTCAGCAATAATGCCTGGGCGAAGCTTGCCCTGCAATTGCAGGCGAGTTGACGTTCGAAGCCGGAGAATCTCGAACAGCAAACGCCCGAATGCCGTTCCGCGCGGGTGGTTACATTCGTGCGTTTGGATTCCGTAGCGAACTGACCCTATGAACGAATCCTGGCATCGTGATTCACCAGGCGGTCAATCGCTCGTGGTCGGGCTGCGCAAGGGCGACCACGACGCCTTCGATTCCTTCGTTCGGCTGTTCGCCCCGCGCGCGATGCGGATCGCACGGCGAGTCCTGCAGAATGAGGCGGACGCAGCCGACGCTGTTCAGGATGCGTTCATTTCCGCCATGTCCTCGATTCGCCAGTTTCGCGCCGATTGCCAACTTGCCACGTGGTTTCAACGCGTCGTCACGAATGCGGCCCTCATGAAACTCCGTTCGAAGCTGCGCAAGGACATTCGGAGCATTGATGAACTTGCGCCCGCTTTCTATGCGGACGGCCATCGGATCGGACCGAAACCGGCCTGGGCGCAGACGCCGGATGAGATTCTGGAGCGGTCCGAACGTTGTCGGATGGTGCACGAAAGAATCTCGCAGCTTCCGGAGGATTCTCGTAACGTCGTGCTCCTTCGCGACATCCAACAGGAGAGCACGGCCGAGACCGCCCGGCAACTCGGGGTTTCAGAATCGGTGGTCAAGACGCGTTTGCATCGTGCTCGGCAGGCGCTGAGAAGCATGATTGAAGAGGAACTCGTCGTTGCCTGAACTATCATGCCAGGAGCTTATCCGCTTCCTCGACGACTACGTCGACGACACACAACCGGCCGAGCTGCGCGCCGAGTTCGAGCGCCATCTGGAAATCTGCCCGGACTGTGTCGATTACCTGAAGACGTATCGCGATACCATCTCACTTGCCCGGGGCGCGTGCGCCGAAGATCCCTCGGCGCCTCCACCTGATGACATCCCCGATGAGCTGATCCAGATCATCCTCAGATCACGTCCAGCCGGCTAGCGATCGATTTGTCGCGGCATCGGGTCAGATCCGCGGCGCAAGAGTTTTTTTGGGTTACGCGGTAACCTCGGATGGTGATTCAGCATCCAACTGGCATCGAGTTGATGGCAACGACTTAACGGAGGATACGCCATGAGTATCAAGATACCGATCGCAGCGGTTGGATTTGCGCTGCTTGCGGTTTTCGTCTGTCGCGGTTTTTCAGGTTCCATGCAGGAGGCGAATCCCATGAGCGAAAAGGATCGACACGGCGCGGGCAACAAGCGGCTTGCATATTCGGAGAGTCGCCACAGCCTCGGTCCGCTCGAGCAAGAGCGCATCACCGAACTCGCCGAGGACCTTTCCCCTGAGGAACGACACGTCCTACTCGAAGAAGGAACGGAACGCGCATTCACGGGCTCCCTGGTCAAGAACAAGAAAAAAGGCATCTACGCTTGTCGGCTCTGCGGGCTGCCGCTCTACGACTCAGACGCGAAGTTCGAATCGGGAACAGGTTGGCCAAGCTTCTTCAAGCCGTTCGATCCCGCCCATGTGCGGGAGGTGCGCGACACGAAGCTCGGCATGGCAAGGACGGAAGTAGAGTGCGCCAGGTGTCGATCACACCTCGGACATGTTTTCGATGATGGGCCCCGTCCGACGGGCTTGCGATTCTGCATGAACTCGGCAGCGCTGAAGTTCTACGAATCCGGCACCCATCTGCCGCCCGAGTCGCGACCCACTGAACCCGCAACGGCGTACTTCGCCGGTGGGTGCTTCTGGGGGATCGAAGATCGGTTTCAGCAAGTGCCGGGCGTGATCGGTGCCGTCTCCGGATATCAAGGAGGGTCCGTCGCCGACCCGGGCTACAAACAAGTCTGTCGCGGTGACACCGGCCATGCGGAGACCGTCCGTGTCACGTTCGATCCCGCGCAGGTGAGCTACCGGCAACTGCTCGAATGGTTCTTCAAGTTTCACGATCCCACGCAGAAGAATCGACAAGGTCCGGACGTAGGCTCCCAATACCGGTCGGCGATTTTCGCCGCGGAC
>JAJDDR010000182.1 GCA_029260255.1 Phycisphaerae bacterium | reverse complement strand
CACGACCTACCGAACGGGTATCCGTGTGAGCGACGCCGAGATGCAAATGCTCAATCTGCAAAGACACACGGTGTGCCCACAATGGAACTACACGATAAACCCGCGTCAACAGACATGCAAACTTATTACTTTACACGTCCTAGGCGCGTTTTGCCAGTCGGCTTCGAAACACGATCGTCCCGCAGGTTAGCACCAGCAATGTCATCACGATCACGCCCCATTCGCTCACGGTCGGAATCAACAACTCGACGGTGCAACGAATGTCGAGAGTGTCGTCGGGGTTCTTCACGATGATTTCCTCGCACGTGAAGTCAGGTGGGCAATCTCCATAGCACCCGGGACCGAGCACCGCATCATCCTCATAGTGCCACAAGTTGGGCAAGCCGCAATTGCATCTCAGGACCACGGTTTGCCCGGTGTTGGTGTCAAAGATCACATGGCGCGCGAGACAGTTGTCAAACTGCCCGGGACAGGAGAACTGCAGGCAGTTGGAAAGGTCGGGCTCGGGCCGACAGCCTTTGCATTTGCCGCGCGTGCGGGCGTCGTAGATCGACGCGATCTCCGGCTGGGTCAGTACGCGATCGAAGATCTCAACTTCGTCGATGACGCCGTCAAAGTACGGTGCGAAGAGCGCGTCGGCGCCGATCAACAGCGGCGCACTGTTGGTGATGTTACAGCAGCCGGCTGAGCCCGTCCCCGCGACCTGACCATCGACATAGAGGGTCACAATCCGTGGGCAGGGGGTCACAGTCACCGCCAGGTGGTGCCAACCCGACACGACGCCGAAGTTGGCGGCGACGGAGCAGCCCAATGTCTGGGTCTGCAACACCAGGGTCGGAACACCTCCGTTCAAAAGGAACTGGAACCCGACAGACGTTGTGTTGCTGAACTTGCCCACCAGTCCGCCGCTCGGCACGGCGTCGGGGCGCACCCAGGCGTCGATGGAGAACGCGCCGCTGAAATCGAGGGTGGTGCTGTGTGGCACCTCAACTAGGTCGTCGATGCCGTCGAAATGCAGCGCCCCGACCACCTTGCCGGCCGGTTCGGGCGTTGGGCCGTTCATATGGGCGCCATGGTGGCTGTCGATGATGTCGACGGAGACGGTGTTCGGCGCCGTTTCGTCCAGCGGCCACCACGCGATCATGTCGTCCGGCGGCGGTTCGCAGGGGCAACTGACCACCACGTCGCCGATTCGCGTCTTGTCCGAGTCATCCACACTGACCAGCCCGTTGTAGTCGATCAGATAACTGGCCGCGACCAGTCCGCCGGTGGCGGGCAGACCCTGAAGCCCGTAGATGAATGAGGGGTTCCCCTGCAAGAAATCGCCCGTGGCCCAGACGCGCCCGTTCACCGATCCGGCCGGTCGGTAATCCCGGTCCACGCCGCCCGAGGTGTTGGCGCCCCAGAAGGCCCCCACGTTGAGGCCGACGGAGAACGTGTTCCCCGTGGGGATCCAAGACGGCGCACCGCACTCGTATTCGAGGACCCGCGACTGATGGGGCACCGGCAGCGAGTCGGGCCCCATCCCCCGTTCGGCGAGCAGCATGTGCCCTTCCGGTGTGAAACGGATGTCCGAGACCGGGTTCGAGTGAACCGGGTTTTGATTCAGCGGATTCTGCGGAACCAACAACTCCAACGTCGCCCCCGTCCCGAATGCGCCGTTGCCCAGCAACGGAACGGACCAGATCTCGTTGGCCACCGCGGCCGACGGGCTGTTGTAATCCTCACGCCACACGCTGTAGTAGACCCTGCCGTTGTGGACTTCCACACCCCAAAGCCTCTCGCCGGACAAATTGGGGTTCTGGACCAGGGGGGCGAAGCCCGGTGCACCGTTGTCGGGTAGGCCATGGTCGAACGTGCCGACGGCGTTGCCATTGGCATCGAGTCGGTAGATCTTGCCGTCCTCGAAGTTGGTCACGAAGAACTGGTCATGCTCGCAATCGTACGAAATGTTGCCCAGTCCGACCGGACCATTGATGATCGTGTTCGGCAGCGACGCGAAGCAACTGAACGCGCCGGTCACCGCGTCAATCTTGTACACGCCTCCCCATCCACAAGAGCCCTCGTTGTCCTGGTGATGCGAGGTCGACGCCGTCACGTAGATGTTCCCGTCACGATCCAGGGTGATACCGAACACGCTGCCCAGATCAGTGGTGTCCTGACCCGTCCAGGATGGGTCGCTGTAGCGGTTGATGGGAAAGTCTGCGTTCAACGGGTCGCCCGACAGGTCTTCAATGTCAAAGACCGTGACGACAAACCCCCCGCCGAGAATGTCGGGCGACGTCGTCACCACCGCGACCGCACCAGGGAACACGGCGAACGCGGTATCCTCGAAGCTGGGTCGGCCGGCGCAGCATGACCCGGGCGGGGCGTCACACTCGCAAGAACAGCAGATGTCCATTCCCCCCTGGCCGTCCGGCGTCTCGGTACGCACGCATTCTGTGCCATCGGGGCAGAAGTTGACGCACTCAACGCCTTCGTCGGGGGGCTGGGTGATGATCGCGTGACATTCCTCCTCGCCACGACACTCGCAATCGATCGCGGTGAAGTTCCCCGTTCCGTCGTCGTTGATGCAGGTGGGTATGCAGATGTCTTGCGGGTTGGGACAGATCACATCCAGGCAGCCGGTGGCTGAGCTGGGGTCGGGACCGCACGGCAGGCACTCGCAGCAGAGAGTCTGTCCGCCGGCGCCGTCGTCCCCGAAGACCTCCACGCAGGTTTCGCCGGGTGGGCAGAAACCATCGCAGGAAGGCGCCGCGCCCGATAGGTCCACATGACAAAGCTCCATGGTTGCGCACTCGCAGGAAAACGCCGTAATGACGCCCATGTCATCGATACGGATGCACGTCGGCAGGCACTCCAACGGATCGTCCGACTGGCACTGGTCGTTCTGCAGGTTCGCATCCGCGCACAAGGTCTGGCCCGTCGGTTCGGGACAGACGGCGGCCGAACTGGTGCAGGGCGGGCAGGTGTAGTCGTCTCCACCACCGGGATTCTGCGTGATCACCGGGGGCGGACAGAGTGTGACACCGTCGGGGCACTGGTCGATGCACTCGACGGCGCCCATGGCGTCCAAGATCGGCCGACAGACCGGATCGCAATCACACCCCGTCAACGTGAAGGTGCCCTGCGGGAATTCCGTGATCGTCGTCGGCACGCAGGGGTCGTTCACGTCCGGACAGGGTCCGGGACACCGTGTCGTGCACGAGCCCGGAAGGCACGGATCGCATTCCGACACCGGCTCGCAGATGTGCGGATCGGCCGGGTGGATACACTCGCACGTCATCGTCAGCGTCCCGTCCAGATTCCCCTTTTTCAGCAGCGTGCAGGTTTCTCCCGGCGGTGGAACGGGACAGTCCTTCGCGCAGTAGATGAGGTCCGCCCCCGGATCGTAGTCCACGTGGCATTCCTGCGGCGCGCAGTCGCAACACGTGATGGTGATGAAGTTGCCGTCTGAGTCCGCCAGAATCTCGATGGGCGCGCACTGCTGCAGCGGATCGGCGCACGATCCGGGACAGTCCACAGCCGGCTGGGTCGGAGGTGGACACATACCCTCCGCATGAACGGTGGCGGCGTGCATCAGAATCAGAGCGGTCCCCGGTCCGAACAGACCGGTAGCGCAGCGGTTGAAAACAACGCGTGAATTGAACATGAGATCACCCCTCCAAGCGTACCATGGCCCGTTGGAATCAACGAGAGCCAAGTCGGATGTACACGCCCGCGGTGATGACGCTGTGAACTGCGGCTCGTCGCCATCCCGAAGGCACACGGAAACTCGTCAGCCGCCAGTCTAATCAAACCGATGCCACGAAGTCAAGTCACAAGCGAAATACCTCTTGACGGAAGAAGAAACGAGCCGAAAACGCTGATTCCGACCCGCCGTGACGGGTGTCCCTGTTGTTTATTCCGTACGCGTTGTCAACAAAGCGCTTACGATTTGACGCAATCGACGCCTCGGCTGGCCGACGCCGGTGGCAGCAACGGCTATCGTCCCCGACATTTCAAGAAACTGCTCCAAGACAAAATCGCGGACGCTTTCGACCTGAAGGTCACGGTGTGCCATTTTCCGAGTGGCGCGTCGAAATGGAATCCGGTGGAACATCGGCTTTTCGGCCCGATCAGCTGCAACTGGTCAGGC
>JAJDDR010000181.1 GCA_029260255.1 Phycisphaerae bacterium | reverse complement strand
TGCTACGCAGCGTGATCGCCTTGCCCATCAGGTTGATCCGCTCGAGATACGTCCCCGGCCCGACGTCGATTACGTTGCCTGATTCGGCCGCATCGATGGCCCACTGGATCGTCAGGTGATAGATATTCTGCGTCACATTGTGGATCTGATCGCACTCGTCGGGGATTCCGTTTACGTTGAAGTCCTCACTACTGCCGCCATCAATATCGCACTCGTCGGGGATGCCGTTCTCGTTGCAGTCCCCGCTTGCTCCTTCCTCAACGTCACAGTCATCCGGAACACCGTTCTGATTGCAGTCGGGAAACGTTTCCGCCGTCGTCTCGTCAGCGCCCATGTCCACGTGGCACTGCTGGACGCGATCATCGCCGTCAAAATCAATTGTAACGTCGCCTGGCACGGCATCGTCGTCGCCCGCGTTGAGACAAGGTGAGCCGGACTGCAGATGCACGTCGTGATTGTCTGCGTCAACGAAGAGCGGGTCGGCCGCGATATTGCCCGTACCGTCCCAGCCGCCGTCGACGGCACTGTATGTGATCGTGCCATACCCGTAGACCTGAGGAACGCCGGATGGCACCGTGCTGCCCCAGAGGATGCAGTTGGTCAGCGACGTCTGCGTGCTGTCGCTGAACACCGCGCCACCCCACTGAAATGCTCTGTTTCCGCTGAGCGTGCAGTTGATCAATGTTGGATTGCTCTGGTCCGCAACGTAGATCCCGCCACCGCGGTTGCCGGCAAAGTTACTGCTGAACACGATGTTGATCAGTGTCGGGTCGGCACCGGTGTCGTTGTACATGCCGCCCCCGGCGTAGCCGCTCTCGTTTTCGCGGAACGTGCAGCCGGTCACCATCGGGCTGGCGCCTGTGTTGTGCATCCCACCGCCGCCTGTCTCCGGGTTTACGTCGGTCGCCCAGTTTCCGTCGAAGATGCAATCGGTGACCGTCGGGCTGGCGTTTTCGTTCTTCATCCCGCCGCCTGAGGGTGCGCTGCCGTTGGTGATCGTGAAGCCCTCGATCACCGTGTCGGCGCCTTCGCCACTGACGCACGTGATGACGGTGCCGATGGCGTCGCCGTCGATGATGGTCACGGCGGGCCCGTCGCTGCTGCGTAGCGTGATCGCCCTGCCTGACAGGTTGATCCGCTCGACGTATGTGCCGGGGTGGACAACGATCTCGTCGCCGGTTGCGGAACCGGTGATAGCAGTCTGGATCGAGTCGCCGGGGTTGACGTGAATCGTGGCAGCCTGCGTGAACGTTGTCAGGGCAAAAACGGCCAACGCAACGGTGATGTTCCGAATCATGAGGTTTCTCCAGTGTTCGAGGTTTCCAGGCTGCGATGCCTGTCGTATGTCCGTCCCGACGCCGACCGCTAGGCCCGTGCCGCTGGAATAGTCCGTCGGTCTATAGGTCCACACACCGTTTCTGGTCCGGGTCCATCACAAAATCCCGGATCTTTTTGCCCCGCCGTATCAAGAAAAGGCTGAGCGATTCGACTACGGTGTGCTAAACTGCTTTGGATAAGTGAGTTAAGAGAGGGTGAGCCCGTGTCGGCACACGAGATCACAGAAATTCTGGGACGCGTTGTCGAAGGACACAAAACGGCCGTCGAGCAGCTTCTGCCGCTGGTCTACGACGAGCTGCGTTTGCTGGCTTCTCGGCAGATGCTCGGCCAGGGGGCGGGCCATACGCTGCAGCCCACGGCGCTGGTCAACGAGGCGTGCGTTCGGCTGCTCGGTCCCTCCGAGACGTCGTGGGAAAGCAGAGCCCATTTCTTCGCGATCGCCGCCAAGGCGATGCGGCAGGTTCTGGCGAATCACGCCCGCGGCAAGCGGGCTGTTAAGCGTCGACCGCCCGGCGAACGCATCACCCTTAGCGAGGTGGCTTCCGGCGATTCTCCTGTCGACGCCGATCTGCTGAGCTTGGACGAGGCGCTGACCAAGCTGGCCGCGCTCGACGAACGGCAGAGTCAACTGATCGAACTGCGGTTCTTCGGTGGCATGACCATCGAAGAGGCGGCACTCGTCATGGGAATCTCCACTGCGACGACAGAGCGCGAGTGGCGCATGGCACGGGCTTGGCTCGCTGCGGAATTGGATGATCACGGAAGCGAAATGCGACCATGACCCCCGAGCAATACCAGTGCGTCAAGGCTGTCTTCATGGACGCCTGCGAGTGCGAGCCGGCGCATCGCGACGCGTTCGTCGAGTCGGCCTGCAAAGGCGACGAGGAACTGCGCGCCGAGGTCGCCCGTCTGCTGGCGCGCGACGCCCACGGCGGGGACATACCCGACAAATACTCAGTCCGCGTTCAACTCGACAATCTGCTCGACACTGTCGCCGGGCAGGCCCCACTGCCGACATTGATCGGGCGGTACCGAATCGTTCGCAAGATCGGCCAGGGCGGCATGGGCGTCGTCTACGAGGCGGAGCAGGATCACCCGCATCGCCGGGTCGCGGTGAAGATCCTGTCCGGTGGTGTTCCGCACGCGCAACTCGTCCAGCGCTTTCGCCGCGAGGTAGACTTCCTCGGTCGCCTGCACCACCCCGGCATCGCAAGCGTGTACGAAGCCGGCGTGGCCGAGGTCCGAACGGACTCCGGCGTAAGCGTCGAGCAGCCCTTCTTCGCGATGGAACTCGTGGACGGCGAGCCGCTGGACGAATATGCGCGTCGGCACGATCTGAATCGTCGCGCCCGCCTCGAATTGCTCGCGAACACGTGCGACGCAGTCCAGCACGCGCACGAACACGGCGTGATCCATCGGGATCTCAAGCCCGCCAACATTCTGGTCGAGCCCGGCGGACAGCCGAAGGTGCTCGATTTCGGCGTTGCTCGCGCGACTGATTCTGACATTCAGATCACGACGATGCATACCGACGTGGGCAAACTCATCGGAACCCTACCATACATGAGCCCCGAACAGATCGTCGGCGACGTGCACCTGCTGGACACGCGCAGCGACATCTACGCGCTCGGTGTCTGTCTCTACGAGTTGCTTGCGGGTCGCCTGCCGTTCGACGTGCGCCAAAAGCCGATTCCCGAGGCGGCGCGCATCATCCGCGAAGAGGAGCCGACGCGCCTCGGTTCGATCAATGCGGCGTTTTACGGCGACATCGAGACGATCGTGTGCAAGGCGCTGGAGAAAGACCGCGAGCGCCGCTATGAATCCGCCGCCGAGTTCGCCGCCGACATTCGCCGGCATCTGGCCCACGAACCGATCACCGCCCATCCCCCGAGCACGTTTTACCAGATCCGCAAGTTCGCCAAACGCAATCGCGGACTCGTCACCGGACTGGGCCTGGCCGTGCTGGTCTTGATTGCCGGCGTCATCACTTCATTGACCTTCGCTGTTCGCGCCGGGCGTGGCGAGCAACGCGCCTCACTCAGCGAAACTGCGTCGAGGCGTGCCAGCTACCGTGCCCATCTGGCGGCGGCGGAAGCGATGGCCGACACGTACCCGACCCAGGCACTCCAACAGCTCGAAGCTGCTCCTCCGGAGTACCGCGGTTGGGAATGGCATCACTTGGCCACTCGCGTCAACACGCCCATCATCACGCACTCCGGCGACCCAGCTTCCCGGCATGCCGCCACCGTTGCTCGACAACCCGACGGTCGGCTGATCACTGCTTTGATGCGGGGCGGAGCTATCGAGTTGCTCGACCTGCAGACCGGAGATGTGCTCGCAGTATTCCGCGACGAAGGTGAATTGAGCAATCCTCTTCTTGCACCGCGAGGATCCCACCTTGCAGCGCTGTCGGCTACCCGGGAGAGACTTATCACTTGGGACGTCGCGACCCGCGCGCACCTGTTTGAATTGCCGGCGGGTGTCATCGACCTGCCGTTCACGCAGTTCAGTCCGGACGGATCACTGTTGGCAGTCCAATCCTACGGAGGACCCCTGACGCTCAGAGAAACAACCACCGGATCGGTTGCAGCCCGGATAGACCCCCCACCTCGTTGCAGGATTCAGGTGAGCGACGTCGCTTTCGACACCGAGGGGAAACGCGTCGCGTTCGAATCGCGTGACAGTTCCGACCACTTCGCTTTGACCGTTTGCTTGACCGACGGCGAGGTCCTCGCATCGGAGTCTTTTGCGGACGGCTGCACATCAGTCGCCTTCAGCCCGGACGGCATGCTGCTCGCCGTGGGGCAGGAACAGCGCAGCATCCTGATCCTGGACGCTGCCACGCTGGGCGTTCGCGGAACGCTGTACGGTCACGGAGACTGGGTAACATCCCTCGCCTTCTCACCGGATGGTAAGTACCTGGCGAGTTCGTCCCGGGATGACACGACGCGAATCTGGGATCATGCAAGGTCGGCGGAGGTGCGTGTGCTCATGGGGGGAGCATCGTCGCTGGCGTTTTCCGCGGACAACGCGCTGCTTGCCGCCGGATCGTCGACCGGCGCGCGTGTGGGCCTGGCAACACGGCGCGCGCTTCGTACTACGCGGCCACGAGCGGCACGTCTACCACGTTGCATTCAGTCCCGACCCCAGGGAACCGGGACTCATCGCTTCGAGTGCGTGGGACGACACGGTGCGTCTGTGGGATGCGCTCACGGGCGAGCCGCTCGCAGTGCTCTCGGCGCAGATGCCCTGGTCGGCGACGAGGTTCACACCGGATGGCTCGCGGCTCCTCGCGCGTGCTCGATCTGAAGAATACGGCATTGCGGTGTGGGACCCGGCTACGGGCGCTCGCGTGAGATCACCTCGGTCGGCGTCCGACGCCGCGTTGTTCGACATCCTCGGGCAGCAAGATGTGGATTGGCCGCGTCGCTTTGTACGCCTTGCCCGCGGCGACGTCAGGCATGAGGGCATTGCGAGTAGTGATGACGGGAAGCTGCTGGCCGAGGTCACGGACACCGGCGTACAAGTGATCGACCAGACCACCGGCAAGCAGGTCATACTGCTCAGCAGGCAGCCGACGCAATTCTCCGCACTCGCGTTCAGCCCGAATGGAACGAAGCTTGCGTTGTGTCTCAAGGAGTTCGGGGCCACCGTATGGGATCTCGCCAGCGGCGCCAGACTGGCGAGTCTTTCCGGTCACCTTGGCGATGTGTACGCTTTCGCCTTCAGTCCGGACGGATCGCGCCTGGTCACCGGCGGAAACGACGGCAACATCATCGTCTGGGACGCAGAGTCGTTCGAGTTGCTCGCCATACTGCGCGGGCACCAGAGCTACGTGTACTCCATCGCTTTCAGCCCGGACGGCACGATACTGGCCTCCGCCTCCGGCGACGGCACGGTTCGGATCTGGGACTCGCTCCCGGCGGCAGAGCGTTGGCGGCAGATTCAACAGACGCGGTTGCTGCATCGCAAAGCCGATCCATTGGTTGAACGATTGCTCGAAGAACTCGGCGATCCGTTCGACGTCGCTGACCATCTGCGCGCCGATGGGACGTTGGATGCGGAGCGGCGGCGTGCAGCCCTGCACGTTCTACTTCGCCGAACGGCATCATCGCAGCCAACCGATCCCTGACTAAGGACGTGTAAAGTAATAAGTTTGCATGTCTGTTGACGCGGGTTTATCGTGTAGTTCCATTGTGGGCACACCGTGTGTCTTTGCAGATTGAGCATTTGCATCTCGGCGTCGCTCACACGGATACCCGTTCGGTAGGTCGTG
>JAJDDR010000019.1 GCA_029260255.1 Phycisphaerae bacterium | reverse complement strand
CGACGTCGCGCAGCGCCACCGTCGAACCGTATCGCTTGGAGATGTCGTTCAGTTCAAACATGGGAAGAGAAGTTGTTCATCCGGCGTTGAATGGCGGCGAGCCGGTGATTCACGTGCCTCCCCCGCCACCTTCTCGCCACTTCGAAGAGATTCGACCGACTTCTTCAGGCGACACCGAGATGAAACGATCCCATTCGCCCCACTGACGATGGGGATAACGCAACAAGTTGTTCATTGAGTTAATTATTGCGCAGCGAGGGCCTGCATCGCTCTCGTCGATGTTCGGCCAAGCATCAACAAGCACTGCGAGCTCGGTGCGGTGCACTCCGAATATGCAGTGAGAATAATCGTCGTCAAAGAACGGTCCTTCGCTCGCGGCCCTCAGGCACTCGAAGACAACCTGGCTCTCGTTCGCTGCAAGCCCCTGAAGTGACATGAGTACTACTCCCCCCGGTCGTCGCGCTGGTGAGTGCGCCCTGTGTGGGCTCGCTTCGCCGCGGATGCTTCGCCACCCTAGCACGCCGTGAGCCGTGCGTCCATCGCGGATTCGTTCAAAGTCCTCACTTGCACGGCAAGAACCGCACCGTGTTCTCCATCTCCGTGAGCACGCGGCCCAACGCTGCGACGGCGAAGTCGACGTCCTGATCCGTCGTGACCGATGACAGCGAAAATCGCACGGCGCAGTGCGCCTGCTCGGCGGTCTTGCCCATGGCAATGAGGACGTGTGTCGGGTCCGGCGAGCCGGATTTACAGGCCGACCCCGATGACAGCGAGACTCCCTGCTGATCCATGGCGATGACCAGTGACTCGCCGCGCAGCTTGGGCAGCGTCAGGTTGAGAATGTTGGGCAGACGCCGCTCGGGGTGCCCGTTGAGCCGGGCGTCCGGGATCAAGGCGCGCACGCCCGATTCGAGCCGGTCGCGCAGCCGGCGCACGTCGTCGGCGCGACCCGGGTGATGCACCGCCAATTCCGCGGCCTTGCCCAATCCAACGATCGCCGGCACGTTCTCGGTTCCGCCGCGAAGCCCGCCCTCCTGCTTGCCGCCGTGGACCAGTGGTTCCAGCACAACGCCCTTCCGCACGAACAACGCGCCGACGCCCTTGGGACCGTGGAACTTGTGCGCCGAGACCGTCAGCAGGTCGACGCCGAGGTCCTGCACGTCGACCTTGATCTTGCCGACCGCCTGAACTGCGTCACAGTGGAACAACGCACCGCGCGCGTGGGCGACGGCGCACAACTCCTTGACCGGCTGGATCGTGCCGACCTCGTTGTTGGCCAGCATGATGGACACGAGGGTGTGGCACCGGTTTCCAACCGGTGCTCCGTCGATCGCGGCGCGTAACCGCTCCGGATCGACCAGACCATGCTCGTCCACTTCGAGGAATGTGACACGGTGGCCGAGCTTCTCAAGGAACCGGCACGTCTCCAATACCGCGGGGTGTTCGACGGCGGACGTAACGATGTGACCCGGGACACCGGTTTCAAACCGGTGCCACATTTGACGGCCTAACGCGACACCCTTGATTGCCAGGTTGTTTGCTTCCGATCCCCCACCCGTAAAGACGATGCGGCGCGGTTGGGTGTTGATGAGTCTCGCCAGCCTGCGGCGGGAGTCCTCAACGGCCTCGCGCGCGCGGCGGCCTGCGCTGTGAATGCTGGAGGGGTTGCCGTGACCGTTTTCCAGATACGTCGTTATCGCCTCACGAACAGGGGTGGCCACCGACGTGGTGGCCGCGTTGTCAAGGTAAACGTGAGGCACGGGCCTGCAACGCGTGTTCTTCACCGGTTGAAAACCGGTGCCACACATCGTCACCGAGTGCTCGGCTTGCCGGCGCGTTCGCGCGGTGCCCTCCTCCACCTTGACGACGTCACAGAGCAGCGCCTTGAAGACCGGAAAACCCGTAATCTCATCGACGTTGGTGTGGTCGGTGAGTTCGTTGACGTTCCACTCTCGCCAGGCTATCGGTCCGACCGGCGTGCCGCCGCCCTGATTGCATTCAACGGCGCCGGGCACGATGTCATCGGTGACGCGCGCGCGAAACGGTACGGCGCCGCGGGCGGTGCGCACCTCGACGAGGTCGCCGCTTCGCACGCCGCGCGACATCGCGTCGGCGGAGTTGATGTCGACGAGCGGCTCGGGGTGGTCCTTGGCCAGACCGCGGACGCCGTGATGCTGCGAATGAAAATCGGTCTGCGGTCGCGCCCCGGAATTGAAGACCAGCGGGAATTCCTTCGCTAGCTCGGGCGATCCGCCCGGACCTTCGCTGGGCTCCGTGTACTTCGGCAGCGGCTCGTAGCCGTACTCCTCCAGGACGGTCGAGTGGATTTCGAACTTGCCGCTCGGGGTATCGAATCCGGGCTTGCCGTCCGGGCGCAAGCCGCCTTTCTCCCACTTCTTGTACTCCATCATGACCGTCGGAATCTTGACCGAGCCGCCGGCCTCGCGGACATCTTCCAGCGCGAAACCCGACCCTTCCAACGCCCGCCGTGTCATCTCCTCCTCGGTCTGCGGGTAGAGATGACCGTACCCCAGGCGCTCCGCCAGCTCGGCCATGATGCGATAGTCGCCGCGCGCTTCGCCGACCGGCTCAATGACCTTCTCGCGCAGGCGAAAGAGCGGTCCGTACGTCTGATACGAGTCGACCTCGAACAGGGTGGCGGCCGGGAGCACGATGTCGGCATACGCGGCGTCCGCGGTGAGATGTCGATCGATGCAGACGAGGAAATCGAGTTTTCCGAGCGTCTCGCGCCATACGGGCGTTTCCGGCCAGGACGTCAGCAGAGACGAGCCGTGGATGATGAGACTCCGGATTCTGTATGGATCGCCCTCGAGCACGGACCGAGCCAAGGCGCTGGCGTGTGGTTCATGCCGATAGCGCGTATAGATCGGGAATCTCTCGACGCCGACGGCCTTGTCGAGATTGACGTTGGGCTGATTGGACGACCGGTTGATCGGGAAGTGCGAATCGCCCATCGCCAATCCGATACCGCCGGGCACATCGAGTTGCCCGGCGAGCGCGAACAAACTCAACACGGCTCGTATGGCCTGCACACCGCTGTTGGAGTATTCGAGACCGGAGTACATCACCGGACAGGCACCGTTGGCGTTGCATATCCGGCGTGCGAGATAGCGGATGGTATCCGCGGGCACGCCGGTCACTTCCTCCGCCACCTCGGGCAAAAAGTGCTGAACGTAGGTTTTCAGTTCCCCGAATCCGTGGCACCAGTTTTCGGCGAAGTCCTCGTCGAATAGCTCCTCGTCGATCATCACACAGATCATGCTCAGTGCCAGCGCGCCGTCGGTACCGGGGCGGATCGGTACCCACCGGGCGTTGCACCGTACCGCGGTTTCGGTGCGACGCGGATCGATCACGACTACCTCCGCGCCGCGGCGCGATGCGATTTCAAGGCGATGCATGTCGAGAGGGGGTGAATCGGTTGCCGGGTTGGCACCCCACACGACCAGCAGCTCGGCGTTTTCCATGTCGGTGAACATGTTGACGAGCATGCGGCCCATCGTCAGGTGCGGCGCGATCATCGCGAACGAAACGTAGCACAGCGCGCCAACGCCCATCGTGTTCGGCGATCCGAAGGGAAAGAGAACGTTGGACGCCGAACTCACCGCGACACCCGCGGGCTGGTACATGTCGCAAAGTGACAGTTCGAACGCTCCGCGCCCCGTGTAGATCGCCGTCGCCTCGGGTCCGGACTCCTCCTTGATGCGGTTGAGTTGCTCGACGATGGCGTCGTAGGCGGCATCCCACGTGATGCGCTCGAACGAATGGCTTCCCTTGGGACCGACACGTCGCAACGGGTGCGTCAGTCGATCCTCGGAGTAGACGATCTCCGGTGCGTGCTCGCCACGCCGGCAGATCATGCCCAGGGGGTGCGTCTCATCCTTACGGATGCCGACGAGCGCTCCGTCATTCAGACCGAGTTCCACCCAACAGCCGGCCGGGCAGACCCCACACAGGCCGCGCTTCCACGTCACCGCTTCCGGGTTGTTGTGAGCCCGGTCCGGGACCGTCTTGTTGGCCGCAAGTCGCCGTATCACCGCGATCGTCCTTCCGCGCTCAGCGCAAGTTCAACCCGCAGGCATTCGCGTGTCCCCGTGCATGATTCTCAAGGCGCCAGCAAACGCTGGAACCGGCCCGCGTGCATTTGAACCCAGCACGCGCATCCGAGCAAGGCATACCGGCGGGTGGCTTACGGAGTGGGCGCCGGTGTCTTTGACTCCGGATAGGCAATCTTCGCTGTTTTCTTGAGTTCGGCGACGTGCCGTTCCAGAAGGTTTCCGGTCTTCTCCATGCGTAGCTGTTCGCGAATCCCATCGGAGGCCTGCTCGAGAGAGACGACGGTGGCGGGCTTCCGGTCGGTCAACTTGATGACGTGAAACCCGAATCGCGTCTCCACAACCTCGCTGATCTCGCCGAGCTTGAGAGCGAATGCGGCGGCGGCGAACGGCTCTACCATGGCGCCGTTGCGGGGGAACGCGCCGAGATCCCCGCCTCGAGATCGCGAGGGGCACGTTGAATGCTCCGCGGCCAGCGCGGCAAAATCCGCCCCCGGCTTCTTCGCTTCGGCCAGGACGTTGTCGGCCTTGGTACGGGCGGCGGCTTTCTCCTCCGGCGTCGCGGTCGCTTCCGTGCCGATCAGGACGTGACTCGCCTGGACCATCTCCGGCTTCGAGAACTCGCGGTCCCGCGACGCCTCGTAGCGCGTCTTGATATCCTCGTCGGTGACGACCAACTCCGTCGGATATTTCTTCTCCAGGAGCCGTCGGTGGAGTACCGACTGCTTGAATTTCGGATCGGCCGCGCGAGTCGCCATGAATTCCTTGAACGGCTTTCCCATCTGTTCCTGTATGCGCTTCTCAAAATCCGCGCGCGTCGTGCCCGTTCGCAGGAGATGCGCCCGTAACAACTCCTCCAACTCTTGAACGAGATCACCTTCCGCCACGCTGATCTGCGCCTTGGTGACATCGTCATCGAGCAACAGGTTGCTGATGAGCCGGTCCAGGATCTGCGGCCGAAGACGGGTCCGAAACTGGGCCAACTGATCGGGTGGAACCGGCCTCCCTTGCATCTGCTCCTTCAACACGGCGTCACACGTCGTTTCGACCTCGCGCTCGGTGATCTGGTGACCATTCACCGTGACGGCCGTACGCTCGACCGCGGGCGCCGGTTGCTTGTCGGCCGGCTGAGGCGCGGGCGGGGACGACTGCCCCAACACCATGGTCGTCCACAAGAGAAAAGGAGCGCAGCCGGCGGCCGATCTCGTGAGGTGCGTCATTGTGGGTTATTCCTTTCTGCAGCGCCCGCAGCGCTCGTTAGGGTAGGCATCCTTGATGCGGCGCGCCCCCAGAAGGCGAAGCCTGGTCCCCCATCGGAGGATCGGACGAAGGAGGATTCTCACGAATGTGATCGTACCGCGTTCGCCGCCGTTCGGCAAGGAGTGTGGCCGTCACCGTGCGGCACTACGTGCGGCACTACGAGTTCCAGACCGGTCGCGTCGAAGCGACGTAGACAAAATGCTGGTAACGATGAAGCCAACGGCAACTGAGCGTCTTCAATGTCACCAGGGATTCGGTCGAGAGCCCGTTGGACACTCGACTGGAGAGCAACCCGTCCTGAAGTTCCAGCCAACCGCGTCGACTGTGAAAATCGAACTTGCGGCGTCCGCGTGCCGACTGAAGCAACTCCCGTGCCTCGGTGGTGATCGCCTCCATCTCGCGCGCCAGACCCTGGCAGGTCTCGATGCTCGGTTTTCCGTCCGCCGCGTAATCCACACGATCTCTCCGTAATCCTACAGCGGCATGATAGCGAACTACCGATGCTCACGCCACGGTCGGTCCGGCGCACGTCGCGCTCGACCGCGGAAGCATGATTCGCACGGCCGCCGGGGCGATCTCGACCGTGGTGGGGAGCGCTCCGATCGGTTCTCCATCGGCCCAGACCTCGACACGGTGATTCCGATCGATCACCTCCGCCGTGAATCGCCGCGTGCGGAGAAGCCGCACCTCCGGAAGCCGGAGGTGCTTGCCGCCCATGACGGTTCGGAGCATTCCGAGCGCCCGCCGCTTTTTGATCCGCGTAACGACACAGACATCGAGCTTGCCGTCGAACGGACTCGCGTCGGGCGCGATTTTCATGGCCCCGCCGTACCAAGGCGTGTTGGCGCTGGCGGCCATGAACACCGGACCGTCGTAGTCATCGAAGTCACCGCGCAGCCGCAACTCCGGAGTCTTGTACCGGAAAAGCACGCGCAGTGTCCCATACACGTACGCGACCGGTCCGCGCAGCGGCATGCGCATGTCGTTCACAAAGCGCGAGACAGCCGCGTCGAATCCGATCGCCGCAATGGTGCAGAACAGGCGCTGACCCACGCGCCCAAGGTCGACCGGCGTGGGGACACCGTCGGTCAGAATCTCGCCGATTCGCTCCGGTCTCTTTCCGATGCCCAACCCCCGCGCAAAATCGTTGCACCTCCCGGCCGGCGCCACGCCCATGACGGCCTCGTCCGAATCGGCTCGGGCGACGGCGTTGGCGACCTCCTGCATCGTGCCGTCTCCGCCGCAAGCCACGACGCAGATGGTGCCCGTACCCCGGTGCTCGGCAATGGCACTCGCGGCAGCGCGCTCCGCGTCCCCGCGACCGGTCGTCGCGTGTGTCGTGCTGGGAAGACCGCGATGCTCGAGCAGATCCGCAAGCTCCAGTACCATGCGCTCGCCGCGACCGCGCCCCGCAACGGGGTTGTAGATGATGAGGAAGGATCGCGGACGCGGCATCGACAATCGTTCGACCTAATGGACCTGACACATCACAATGGGCGGATTGTGAAAGTACGTAATCTGAGCCTGATCGCCCGGCATGTTCAAAAAGTCCTTGGCCTGTTCGATGGCGACCGGCAGCGAAGGGGCCGTCGCAAACCCGATCCGGCGCGCAGCCGCCTCACTCTTTGGAGCGACGGAAATCACTTGGCCCAAGTGGTCCATCCCGTGACACCCCCAATACCACATGTAAAACGGATGAACACCGTGGTACGCGTACGACGTGCGGTATTGATGGATGTACCGCTCGTTTTCGGCGTACGCCTTCTCGAACCGTCTCTCGATCTCCGACGGAACGGTCGTCTGCGGGAGCACTTCATTGAAGAAGTCGATGTATGACGGATGGTGCGTGCGGTGGAACTGGTTCTCCAGCGGATGAACCACGATCATCACCCCGCCCTTGCGCACCAGAGGCTTGCCGCGGTAGAAGTTGAAGAAGTAGCCGGCCGCCATGCAGTACACCAGGATCGGATTCAGTATCGAATACACGCTGTACGGACCGATCGCGGGCAAGCCGATGAGCACGATGTCAGCCTGCCCCTCGACATCGATGAGCTGCTGTTCGTGGACGGCTTCCAGCGTCTTGTCGTGTACCGGACCGGTCATGCCCGCGTTCACCCCGGTCAGCCCGTAGGGTGCGAGGAAGCTCTGATACACCTTGCGACGCAATGCGCCCGGCAGCGTCTTCAGTGCAGCGCTGTTCACACCAAAGTTCATCTTGTCGAACGAACTCCATTTCGCTTCCCGTGTCTGAAGAAAGCCGAGCATGTGCGAAAAAGTGTCGCTGTTCAGCGTGGTCTCAATGGTGAAGATCTTGACGTGCCGGGCGACGACCGCGCCCATCCGGTCACAAGAACGGTGGAAGCTGCTGGTCGAAGGGTCCATGTAGCTCTTCGAGGTCATCAGCGTGTGTACGTTGTGGTGATGGCGCACCGTCTTGTAGGTTCCCAGCCCGACCGGCACCGACTTGTGCCCGCCGTCCATGGTGACCAGGTTGATGTTCACGTAGATGATGAGATCGGACTCGACCGCGCGGCGGTTGATTTCCACCTCCTCACCTTCCTCCGTGTTTTCGAGCGTGGTGATTCCTTCCGGATCTTCGGCGTCGTGGTTGTAGAGACGATCAGGCCAGAAACGCTTAAAGATACGCGCACCAACCATGTGTTTCAGTTCGGCCGGCGTCAGTCGCCGGTGCAGGCAGATGGCGCAGATCATCTCGATGTCCGTCACGCCGGCCCACTCCAGCCGATCCAGGACGATCTCCATGACCTGTTGCCGGATGTCGGGCTTCTTCATGGGCGGCAGAGGCAGCGAGATGTCGTCAAACGCGATCGTGACTTTCATCCCCGGCGACAGTTGCTCCGAAAGCGGGTCGCACCCCAACGGATGATCGATGGCGTTCGTGATGGCGCCCCGCACATCGCCGATCCCCGGCAGCGGCGGCTTCGGGTAGATCACACGCGTGCCCGCGGGAAGCCGATGCGTCTGGAAGTTCTCACCGCAATGAAAGAGGTACGGCGGGTCACCCTCCCGGGCGTAGTGGATGGTTGGATCGGACTGCGTGCTCGCCCCTGCTGCTCTCATGTTCGCGCTCACGTTGTTAACCGAAACACCGTTTTCGCCTGACCGGAGTGACCGGTGAACAAAGCCGATTGAAACGCCCGGCGGTAGTCCGCCAGCTCAAACGGCTCCCCGACCAGAGACGCCAGGCGTTCACCCCAGGTTTTCAGAACCTCGCCGACGATCTCCCAAGTCTGCAACGCCTTGCCCTCGCCGAACGCCGTCGCGCGCGGCTCTTCCGGACCGTATGCGTAAGCGGCGTGGACCGACAGCTCCTTGTACCAGATAGCGGTCCAGTCGATGTTGGACGGGATGCCCGGCATGCCGACGAGAACGACCTTTCCGTCGGCCGCGGTGAAGCGTACCGAATCGTCGATGCTGTCGGACGAGCCAATGCAATCGATCGTCACGTCCGCGCCGCCGATGACCGTCGGCTTGCCGATCTCCGGGTAGTGCAACTCCGCACCCAGCGTCTCGGCCCACGCGCGATGCCGCTGTCGCCGGTCGCCCCTACGGGCGGCGTCGAGGACCAGGTCCGCGCCAAACCGCGCCGCAAGTTCCCGTTGATGGTCGTATTTCGCCACGGCAACGATGCGGGCGCGCACCCCGCACGCCCTCAGCGCCGCCACCGTGAGCAGGCCGATCGAACCACAACCGATCACCAGCACGGTGTCCTCATCGCGAATGGACACGCGCAGCGCACCGTGCAACACACACGCGAGAGGTTCGGCGAGCACCGCGACGGTGTCGCTCATTCCATCGGGGATCAGGTGCAACTGCGACCGGTGGGCGACGAATCCGTTCGACCACCCGCCCCCCGTATCACGGCAGTACCCGGTCTGGATTCCGGCGGCGATGCACCCGCGCGTCACGTTGCGACACAGCGCCGGCTGATGGCGGGCGCACGCTGCACACACCGGGTCGATACCGCGCACCACGCAACCCAGCGCCGGTTCGAGCACGACGCGGCTGCCCTCTGACATTTCGGGTAAGCCGTTGGCATCCTCGTGCGCCGACACGCGATTCCCGATTTCCGACACAACGCCGACGACCTCGTGCCCCAGAACAAACGGCGTCGACGTCAGCGGCGACAGGTAGGGACTGCTTTTCGAGCAGATTACACCCAAGTCCGATCCGCAGATGCCCGACAGCGTCGGCGTCACGCGCAGCCACTCGTCCGATGGCAATTCCGGCGGATCCGCCGCACGCAGCGAAACAGGGCACAGCACGCGGTTCTTCGCGATGGCGATCCGCGCCGCCCGCTTCGGACCCAACAGCTTGAGCGCCACGTAGCGTGGGATGCTCTTGTTGAATACGATCGCGTTCATGTGCCGCTGCCCGCATGTTGCCAACTGTGGCAAGGCCAGCCTCGCGCCCCGGCGTTCTTCGCCAGCGCCCGATCTGCGTTGACGACGTTGGGATGCCCGACCAGTTCCAGCATCGGCAGATCGGCGATGCTGTCTCCGTAGGCGTAACTCGCGGACAAGTCAATCTTCTCGCTGCGAACGTAGCGCTCGATGGCGCGGGCTTTTTCCTCCTCGCCGATCGGAGGACCGTCCAGATCGCCGGTGAGACGACCGCCCTCGTCGACGAGTGTGCGGGCGATCAGATCGACCCGCGCGCCGCGCCCGTGGTTGGCGAAGTGCCGAACCAGGGGGCTGATGATGAAGTCGATCGACCCGGTAACGAGAACGACGCGCCGCCCGGCCTGCAGGTGATCCCGAATGCAGCGTTCCGCCTGCGGATACAGGTGCGGCAGGAGCACTTGCTCGAAGCACGCATCAACGGCGCCGCGTACGTGCTCGCCGACCAGCCCGCGGTAGTTTCGGTAGAACACGATGTTCATGCGCGTCCGGCTGACGCGATCGAGGTACAGGTAGGTCAAACATCGCACATAGAATGCCGCCAGCCAGACAGAGTACAAAGCCGCCGAAAGCGCCCCGCCGTGCCGGTTCGCCAGCGTCTTTCTGATGAACAGGTACTGATGAACGATGTGTGTCGAGACCAGCGTGCCGTCAACGTCGAAGAAGGCTGCGCCCGCCGATTCCCGCCCGCGCGAATCCCGGACCTCAGAACAGTTCTCAGGCATGCGGCATCCGTTCCCGGCGCCGAGCATCGACAACCCGCTGACGCACCTCGGCGGCGAGATCACGGTAAACGCGGTAGCGCTCGCCGGCATCCAGCGATGACACGTCGGTCGGCGCGATCGCTTTTTCGACGATGACGGTCACCGTGCCCGGTTTGACGAATCGGCCACCCTTCGGAAAGAGATCGAACGTGTTTTCAATGCGGACCGGCACGATCGGAACACCGACCTCAATCGCCAGCGCCGCGGCACCGATCTTGAACGACTGGATTTCGCCGGTGACCGATCGAGTGCCCTCGGGGAAGAGAAGGAGCGGATGCCCCTGCTCGAGCGCCAGACTGCACCGGCGCAGCCCCTCGATACCGTCGGCATTCCGATCGAACGGGATGGTGTCGAACAGATCCCGGAAAACCAGCGCCTTGACCGGATTGTCAAAGAAGTAGTCCTGCGCCGCGGCGATATAGCAGCGCCGTCCGCTCCGGGTCAACGTCTGAGCGATGGCGGCCAGCACCACCGCGGAATCAAGGTGCGACGAGTGGTTGGCGGCCAACACAAAGGCGCCCTCAGCCGGCAAGTTCTCCAGCCCGAAAGACCTGACGCGAACGTAGCTGTTGCAGAACAGCCCGACACCCCCGCGCAGCGCCCACCGAAAGGGGAGAAGATACGCTGGCGTCTTTCCATCGCACCGCACGCACATGCTGTCGCCCGCCGAGTTCGGTCGCGGGCCGCGCCCCCCGCGCATCCACACCGGCGCGCACCCCCACGTCCCCGAGATAGGGGT
>JAJDDR010000180.1 GCA_029260255.1 Phycisphaerae bacterium | reverse complement strand
AGGAACGCGGCGGCGGTCGCGCTGGCGACGCCGTGCTGACCCGCGCCGGTCTCGGCGATCAACCGCTTCTTGCCCATGGTCTTGGCGAGCAAGCCCTGACCGGTGGTGTTGTTCGTCTTGTGGGCCCCTCCGTGCAGCAGGTCTTCGCGTTTCAGGTACGTGCGTCTGCCGATTCTGTCTGAGAGTGCGGCGGCGCGGTACAGCGGCGTCGGTCGGCCGACGTAGTCGCGCATCAGTGTGTCGAGCTGCCGGTTGAACGCGGGATCGTCGCGATGCGCCGCAAAGGCGTCGGCAATCTCGCGTAGCGGCGCGACGAGCGGTTCCGGCACGTAGCGTCCGCCGAACGGTTCCGTTGTTGCCGTGCTCATCGGTTCACCTCTGCCGCCGCCCTGCTTCGTCGATCCACCTGCGCAGTGTTTTCGCGGGGTCGGCGGACCGCATGAGCGCCGTCCCGACCAGAAGCGCGTTGACCGTGTCGGGAAGTCGCGCCAGGTCGTCGGTCGTGTTGTAGCCCGATTCCGCGACGAGAACGCACTCGGAGGGGACCAACGGTTCGAGGCGTTCCACCGTTGAGAGATCGATCTCGAGCGTGGTGAGGTTGCGGTTGTTGACGCCGATGATCCGGGCGCCGGCATCGACCGCGCGACGCACCTCCCGTTCGTCGTGCGTCTCAACGAGCGCGTCCATGCCCAGCGACTCGATCTCCCGCAACAGTTCGCTCAGCCGGGCGTCGTCCAAGGCGGCGACGATCAGCAGGCAGGCGTCCGCACCCGCCCGCCGAGCGTGACGCACCTGACGGGCGTCGATAATGAACTCCTTGCACAGTACCGGAGTAGTGCCGAACTGTGACACTTCGGAGAGATCGTTCCACGAACCGCCGAAATACGCGCGATCAACGAGCACCGACACAGCTCGAGCGCCACCCTCGGCGTAGCGCCTTGCCTGCGTTGCCGGATCGACCGAATCGGCGAGTGTGCCGCCGGACGGCGAGCGCCGCTTCACCTCCGCGATGATGGACAGGCCCTTCGCTTCCAGAGCCTTGCGAAAGCCTCGCCCGCTCGGCCGCAACGTCGCGACGTCAATCTCCGCGAGACGCTCGACTTCGTGTCTCTTGTTTGCCAGAATCTCGTCAAGCATCGGCGGGTGCCTTGTGTCGCATCGCTTCGAGTTTCTCAAACGCTCGGCCGGCGCTGATCGCTCGGCGCGCTCGGGCGAGCCCGTCGCCAAGGTCAACATGCGGCTCCGAGCCCGCGCTGATGCCCGCGGCCGCGTTGAGCAGCACCATGTCGGCCGCCGGTCCACGTTGTCGTCCCGACAGAATCGCCTCCGCGGTTCGGGCGTTGTCGGCCGGGTCGCCGCCGAGAAGATCGCGATGCCCGCAACGCGACAGCCCGAGCGACTCGGGATCGAACCGTTCGACCGTTACGTCGCCGTCGCTGATCGTCGCCATCTGTGCCGGTCCGGTCAACGTCAACTCGTCGTATCCGTCGCCCCAAACGACGTAGCCGAACGCCGTTCCGGTCCTCAAGAGCACTTCCGCGACCGGCGCAACGAGGTTTTCAGCGAAAACGCCCACGCTCTGACGCCGCACGGACGCCGGGTTGAGCAGGGGACCGAGCACGTTGAACACGCTCTTGTGCCCCTCCGCCGCCAGCACTGCGCGGGCCGGACCCGCGTGCCGCACGGCGGGATGAAAATCGGGCGCGTTCAGAAAACACAGACCTTCACTTTCCAAGAGCGATTCGGCTTCGTGCGCATCGGCACTCGCGCGAACGCCCAACGCGGTGAGGCAATCGGTACTGCCGCAGCGGCTGGAGACCGATCGATTGCCGTGCTTGGCCACCGGAATACCACTGGCGGCGATGATGAACGCGGCGATCGTGGAGACGTTGATCGTCCCTCGACCGTCACCGCCCGTGCCGCAGTTGCAGATCGTGTTGCTCGCCGGCGGACAGATGCGCACCATGCGCTCGCGGAGCACCGTAACGAACGCGACCAACTCCTCGGCGACCGGCGGGCGCTCGTTGAACGCGCGCAGAAACCGTTCGATCTCCGCGGTCGAGGCCGATCCGTCCGCGATGAGACGCATCGCGTCCGCAGCATGACCCGCGGTGAGGGTGTCCCCGTTCTCAACCAGATTGGTAAGCGAATTCAGGGACATCGTCACTTGGGCCGCCGGCGCGAGCCCGCGCCGCACTCGGTCTCGATCACATTGTCCAGGATTCGTTGCCCGCTCGGCGTCAGCACGCTCTCGGGGTGGAACTGCACGCCGACGATCGGCAAATCCACATGCCGGACGGCCATCACCATGTCGTCCATCTGAGCGGTGACGCGCAAGGTGTCCGGAACGCGCGTGGCCGCCAGCGAATGGTATCGGCCCGCGACGAACGGATTCTCCACCCCCGCCCACATGGGCTCGTCGTTGTGTGTGATCGACGCGGCTTTGCCGTGCGCCGGCGAGCCGGTCGGCTCCACACGCCCGCCGAAGTGCTCGATGATGCACTGAAACCCGAGACAGACGCCGAGCACCGGCAACGCCCGAGGCGCGGATTCGAGAAGCTCGTTGCAGAGTCGCGCATCTTTCGGACCGCGCGGACCGGGCGAGAGGACGAGCAGGTCGGGTTCGTGTTCGGCGATGTAGGAGAGCGCCTCGGCGATCGGCCAATCGCAGCGGTAGACGTCGACGGCGTGCCCCTTGGCGCCGTACGCGTCGACCAGGTTGTAGACGAAGGAGTCTTCGTTATCGATGAACAGTATCTTTCGAGCGTCGCTCATCGTTTGGGCTCCGTCAGACATCGCAGGCAGGCGGCGGCTTTGTTCTCGGTCTCGGTCCACTCGGCCTCCGGCACGCTGTCGGCGACGATGCCGGCCGCCGCCCGGACGAACGCACGGTCATTCTTGATCCGGATCGCCCGGATCACAAGCGCCGTGTCCATCTGTCCGTCCGGTGTCACGTAGCCGACACTTCCGCCGAAGAACCCTCGCGCGGAGGTCTCCAGTGCGTTGATGATCTTCATGGCCTCGAGCTTGGGCGCGCCGGTGACGGTCCCCATGTTCATCGTCGCGAGGTAGGCGTGCAGCGCATCGAGATCGTCGCGCAGAAGCCCGCTCACGTTGGAGACCAGGTGTTGCACGTGCGAGTATTTCTCGACCACGAACGGCTCGTCGACGACGATCGTGCCGGGTTCACACACCGAGGCGACATCGTTGCGAGCCAAGTCGATGAGCATGGTGTGCTCGGCGAGTTCCTTCGGATCGATCTTGAGGGCGGTCTCGTACTTTGCGTCGGTGAGCGGGTCGATTCGGTTGTTGACGAATCCGCGAGGCTTGGTGCCCGCGATGGGGCGAACCTCGACGCGCATGCCCGGTTCCTCCCGTGTGACGCGGACGGCCATCTCCGGCGAAGCGGCCAGCAGGGCGCCAAGTTCGTCGCGCACGTAGAACATGTAGGGCGATGGGTTGAGCCTGCTGAGTTCGCGGTAGACGCCGAACGGATGACCCTCGAACGGCGTGCTGAACGTCCGTCCATACACCGCCTGAAACACGCGACCGTCGCGAATGTCGTCCTTGATCGAGGCGATTCGCCGGCAGAAGGTGTCCTTGTCGGTGTCTGATTGCATCGTTCCCGCGGACCACGTCAGCGGCGGAAGCGGCGGGCGCTCTTCGGAAGCCCGCACCATTCGGCGAACGTCGGCCTCGGCTTCGAGCAGCATGCCGGGCATGTCCGCGCCGGCGACGACCGGGACGCTCGACACGAAGTGCGTGCGATGATGGGCGTGGTCGATCATGAACATCCGGGTGGCGAGGTACAGGCGGTAGTCCGGTTCGCCGAGCGTATCGTTCGTGTTGCGGGCGAAGTCCTCGTACTGATGCACGAAGGCGTAGGAGAACGCGCCGAAGAGTGCGTGCGTCGGGAGCGGACCGGCGTCATCACCTTCGCCACAGAACGCGACCGCGCGGACGATCGCCATGTGATTCATCCGGAAGGGTCGCTGCCGATCGCTGACCGTCGCGTAGTCGGGTTCGAGCACGCCGCGGAGCGCATCGTCACCATCTGGTTCGACGCGGGAAAACGTGCACAGCCGTTCCCGCAACCCGGCCAGCAGGCATCGACCGCGGGCGTCGAGCGCGGTGATCGTGTAGTCCGCTCCGCGTCCTTCGAGTCGTATGCTCGCGGCGACGGCGGCCAAGCTACGCTCGCCGTACTTCGGGATGTTGTCCGATGACTGGAGCAGCACGCACCCGGGGCGGTTCGCGCCGTCCGTGAGCGCGGCGAACATCTCCTGCGCGTCGAGTTCGGCCTCGACCGTCCGCCGCATTGCGATGAATCGAACCTTGCCCATTCCACTAAACCCGGAAACAAAAAGACCCGCCGAACGACTCAGCGGGTCAATGCTCACTCAACGAATCGATTTCGTGCGCACCTCACCCGCATGAATCCGGTTGCCACCAACGGCGTGCGGACATGTCCGGCAGATGCATCATCGGTTTCAGTCTATCGCGCGCTGTAGTCAAGTCAATGCGATTTCGTAGTGGCAGAACCACTTGGGTACATTCCTCGCACGCGGCCGGGCGCTCCCCGTCATTCCGACCGTAGGGAGGAATCTAGCCGGAATGTCCTTCCAGCAAGATTCCTCCCTACGGTCGGAATGACAAGACGCCGTGTTGCCATCTGGCTCGCTCACGTACGTCGTCGCCGAGAGGCGACCAAAATCGTCCCGACGACAAGCAGGCTCATGCTGCCCGGTTCGGGAAAGAAGATCGTCAGCGGCTCGCCACCCTTGACGGCCAGCGGATTGACGTTGCCATCCGCAAGTGTCAGATTCGTATCCAGGAAGATCGGTCCGTCAAAGGGAATCGGATCGACCGTCAGGCGTGCAAACTCAACGCCCGTGCCATCCGGGATGGGAATCGCCGAGGCGTTGAAGAACGCGACCGCTTGCGGATCGGGAAGGTCGGACACGATGAACCAACTGCTCGGATCGTGCATGACCTCCGGAATCCAGGCAAACGCGCTGGGTCGCAAAACCTCCCACGCCGTGCTCGTGTCGTCGAACTGAAACCCGATTGCCGCGATGGACTGGCTCGTCCCCGGGTTGGCCCGCAGCCAGAAGGAGATGTCCTGTTCTCCCGGCCCGTCGAGCCAGCACTCGCTCTCACCCGTCGCCGAACAGCCCAGCAGAATGTCCGCGGTGCACAGTGATGGGCTGAGTGAGTAGAGAAGCGTTGCAGTCGATAGTAGTCGTGCCGTCATGGCGGCATCCTCCTCTGAAGACAGAGTTCGACCCGACCAACACACCCTCGATTGCCTCTCACCCCGCCCAAAGTATACCCCCGGGTCTCGTAAAAGTGAAAACAGGCCGCGTGCTCACTGGCACGCGGCCTGACGGAGGCAAAACAATATCGCCGGTAGTTTAGGTTACCGACGGTTGCGACGGATCATCGCCAGGGCGCCGATGGCCAGCAAGCAGAGGCTCGCGGGTTCGGGCGTCAGGTGGATCGCCGCGGGATCCCCACCCTTGACGGTCAGGGGAAGGACGTTCTCGTCCGCGACGGTCAGGTTCGCGGCGAAGTCGTAGTCACCAACCGGACCGGCCGGATTGACCGTCAACGTGGC
>JAJDDR010000179.1 GCA_029260255.1 Phycisphaerae bacterium | reverse complement strand
GGAGCTTCTATGATCTTGTGATTGAGGTCGCCATTGTCAGACCCGGGCCTATTCAGGGCGGTATGGTGCATCCCTATCTGCGGCGGCGGAATGGGGAGGAAGAGGCGACCTATCCGAATGCCGAGATCGCGGCCGTGCTGCGAAAGACGCTCGGCGTTCCACTCTTTCAGGAACAGGCGATGCGACTCGCGGTGGTGGCCGCGGGTTTCACGCCGGGCGAAGCGGACCAGTTGCGGCGGGCGATGGGGGCGTGGCGGCGGAGCGGGAAGATCGAAGAGTTACGCAAGAGACTGATCGACGGCATGCGGGTCAAGGGTCTGTCCGAAGCGTTCGCGCAGCGGTGCTTCGAGCAGATCAGCGGGTTCGGTGAGTATGGGTTTCCGGAGAGTCACGCGGCCTCTTTCTCTTTGCTGGTGTATGCGTCGGCCTGGCTGAAGCGTTATCACCCGGCGGCGTTTGCGGCGGCGCTGATCAACAGCCAGCCGATGGGGTTTTATGCTCCGGCGCAACTGGTGCGTGACGCGCGCGAGCACGGCGTGACGGTGCTGGCGGTGGATGTGAATTACAGTGGGTATGATTGTCGTTTGGAAGAAGGTACGAAGGCACGGAGGCACGGAGGCACGGAGGGATGGAGAGGCGGCGACCCGGCGCGCTGGGGGGGAGACGGTCCGGCGTTGCGGCTGGGGATGCGATTGGTGAAGGGGATTTCGCGCAGCAAAGTGGCGGGTATCGAGGCGGCGCGACGGAGCGGATCGTTTGCGACGGTGGCGGACGTGGTGCAGCGCGGCGGGGCGTCGCGGGCGGTTTTGGCGCGGCTGGCGGCGGCGAACGCGTTTCGATCGATGGGGCTCAATCGCCGGGAGGCGGTGTGGCAGGTGGTGGCGGTCGATGATGTTCCACTGCCGCTGCTCGACGGCGGGGGAGTCGATGAGCAGAGGCCTGAACTGCCGCCTCTGTCCCTAGAAGATGAGGTAGTGACGGACTATGACACTGTAGGTTTGTCGCTGGAGGCGCATCCTATCTCACTGCTTCGCGAGGAGCTTGACAAGATCGAAACGTCACCCGCAAAGCAATTGAAACGCATGCCCCACGGGGCGCCGGCGCGCGTGGCCGGTCTGGTGTTGGTGCGACAGCGTCCGTCAACGGCGTCGGGAATCGTGTTCTACACGCTGGAGGACGAGACGGGCGTGGCCAACCTGATCGTACGCCCCCGGGTGTACGAGCGATGTCGCCGCGCCGCCCGCGGCGCGACGGCGCTCATCGCCGACGGGCGGATCGAGCGTCAGGGCGAGGTAGTTCACGTCCAGGTGTCGCATCTGCGAACGATCGGCGCGAGTCTTTCCGAGCTGCGGGTGCGTTCGCGGAATTTTCACTAGTTGCCCGACTCCGCGAGCCGCGGGATTCATCCCGCGCGCACGTCCGCGCGGGCCAAAGCAGGCGCGAGGAACGCATTGTCACACGACTTATCAAACGCCGCACGAAATCCTCACCGCACTTTGGCGACGACGATGGTGATGTCGTCGTTCTGTTGGGCGAGTCCGGCGAAACGGCGGGTGTCCCACTTGATCTGTTCGGCGAGTTCGGGGGCGGGGCAGTCGCGGTACTTCGATATGGACTCGCGTAGGCGCTGGCGGCCGAAAGCCTCGTCTTCGTAATTCAGGGCGTCGACCACGCCGTCGGTGTAGAAGACGATGACGTCGTCCGGTTGGAGATCGACGGTGTCCTCCGAGTGCTCTGCATCGGGTACGACGCCGATCACGAGGCCGCCGGTGTCCAATTCGCGAAGGGTGTCACCGCGGAGCAGCAGCGGTGGGTCGTGCCCGGCGTTGATGTAGGTCAACCGGCGGCGGTCCGCGTGGAAGACGCCGTAGAAGAGGGTCACGAATTCGCTCGGCAGGGTGTCGCGGCACATATGCTGATTCACGCGAGAGATGATGCGGCGAATGTCGGCTCGGCTCGGCGCGTGCGCCCGCAAGGCCGAGCGTACCGACGCCATCATCAGCGCGGCCGGGATCCCCTTGCCCACAACGTCGGCAATCGAAAAGCCGATGTTGCCGTCGCCGCCGAGATCGATGAAGTCGTAGAAGTCTCCGCCCAACTCCAGGCTCGGATCGTACACGCAGCCGAAATCGACAAACTTGTGGTCGGGGGCAGACGAAGGAATCATGCGGCGCTGGATCTCTCCAGCGTAGTGCATCTGGCGGGTATAGCGCTCGGTCTCGCGGTGCTGTTCGACGAGTCTCGCTTCGATGATGCCCGCGGCAGACTGCGAGCCCGCACTGCGCAGGAGCGCTTCCTCTTCGCGGCTGAAGCGGTGGCGTCGTCCGGAGTAGACTCGGATGACGCCAACCGTCTGACCGCGGTAGGTCATGGGGACGCACAGCCCGCTGACCAGCCCTTCCTCTTCTGCCTGCCGACCGTATCGAACGCGGGGATCGGTGGCGGCATTCTCGATGAAAACGGTCTCGCCGGCCATGGCTGCCGTGTCGATCGGGTTTTCCCCGAGGACCACTGGCCCCTTGTTCAGGTAGGCGTCCGAGAGGTTGTAGACGGCCCGGATGACCATCTCGCCGGTTTCCTCGTTCAGCAGGCGGATACCGCAGGCCTTGACCTTCATTGCTTTGGCGATGCGCTCGGCGGTGTCCTGGAGAATCTCGTCGAGGTTTCTGGTGCCGGCGAACCACTCATTGAGGTCGAGAACGGCGTTGAGCGCCTCTTCGCCCTTGGACGGTTTGCGCTTGGCCGCCGGCGCGGCGTCCATCGGACCGCTGTCATCTTCCGGTGTGTTCGTCACGGTGTTGCATCCTAGGCGTTTGGGCTTACGCGGCAACAACGGAGTCATCCGGGCGTGTTCACATGGTCTAGTTGGGGGCTGGTCGGAGCCCTTGACACGCGGGGCTGGTTGTGGCTTGATTAGGGTCGTGCGGGTGTAGCTCAATTGGTAGAGCATCAGCCTTCCAAGCTGATTGTTGCGCGTTCGAGTCGCGTCACCCGCTGTCCGCAACGTCCCGCATCGTCTCGCAAATCATCGCTTTTACCCTTGTTTTCTGGGGTCTTGCGTGAACGTCTCGATGTAGCACCTCTTGAACGGTCGTCGCAACCACTCGCACGCTTTCGCGACGTTTCGCGTGCCAACTGCGTGGGTAACTGCGTAGGTTCGGAATCGTGGGTCCC
>JAJDDR010000178.1 GCA_029260255.1 Phycisphaerae bacterium | reverse complement strand
GCTCGGCGTTGATCATGACCTTCCCGAGTCCCGCCAACCGACTTACGGACGGCTGCAGGACAACTTGGTAGTCGATCGGGCGCCTGACCATCACGTCAGTCTTTTCCGTTCAACAGTACGCGATAGTCGCGAATCGCTCGTACCCTGCAGCGCTGCCAGTTCTCCTCCCGCGGACAACCGTTCATAACCCATGCGAGGACCTCCTCGATCGGCCATCGCTTGATCCGGCCGCCAAGACTCGCTGGTTTCGGAACCGCCCCTTCCGACATCAGGCGGTAGAACGCTCGCTGCGATATGTCGAGAAACGAAGCCATGGCTTTTGCATCGATCATACCTTGACCGTTTTCCAAGTTGAGCCCGCACGTCCCGCGTCGTAAGCTTGCGGCCAAGCCTCGTTCGCCATCTGTCAGTTTCAGTCCTGGATTTGCCGGCACTCGTTCCGATTCCGCCGCCTTTGGATCTGCGCGCTCCCTTAAACGCTCCTCGACTGATTCCGAGACCGCCGTATGGATGCACGCTTCAATCCGTTCTGCGAGGCGCTCAAAGAAACTCTCGCTCGCACGCACCTCCCCAGCAAGGGACAACGCGCTATCGCCGGCAGCAGATTGGTTCCTTTCCGTGTTCGACATCTTCATCACTGTCGTTCCGTCCAGCGCTCGCTGTTGCATCTTTGGACCTCAATTCCCTACGAACTCCCGGGACCAACGTTGGTAGCGTCTTGGTACAAGTCCGCTCCGACCCTGCATGCATGCGGCGTGCTGAAACAAAGGCGGCTCATCGCTAACACAGCCTACGGCAGAAGGGCAACGTGCGACGGCCGCTTCTTTCCTTCACAGAAGTACAGCGCCTTGAAACGATCCATTTGCTTGATGCGGTCGATTAACACCCGCTCTTGGTCGGAACTCGCGACATTTCGCACAAGTGCCTTAGCATCGGCCTCGGTAAGCCGCAGCACCAGGTAGTTCGCTATTGCGGAAAAGAGCGAGATGTTGAAGTCCCGGGCCTCTTGCGATGCCAACACAAGTGAGACTCCGTACTTTCGGCACTCTTTTGCCATGGTTGGAATTAATGCGAGCTTCGCGGCGCGATGTGCCTCGTCAAAGATCACCGCGTGCGTAATGCGGTCGCGGATTCCGCGGCGAAACATGTCCTTGTACAGACCATAGAAGATGAGCGATGCAAATGCCTTCTGGAGATTGTCGTTCTGTGTTGCATGAACCCGAACGACTACGACGTCCTCGGAACTCCAGAGGCTCTCTCGGGCTTCGCCCATGCTAAAGAATCCGTAATCGGCAAGCTCCTCGAGTCGCGCGAGGAGGTTCTTCAAGCCGCGATCGGGTTTGGGTACGTCGCGGAGAATCTCGACGAAGCGGCCGAATTGCGGCTCACAAAGACCTGCCAAGGTTGCATCCGGATTATCCCAGCCATTTTCGATGAAACTATCTTTGATCGCTTTGCGGACCTGCTCGCCTTGCAGCTCACCGAGCTCTGGAAAGATGGCTGCCAATATGTCTCGAAGGGCGCCAGCCACGTCGAGATAAGCCATCCGAGATTTCCGATCAAGGACCTGGAGTGGGTTGAAACCAAGGCCTTGAAAATCTATGTACCGAACCGAGCCGACGAGCTGCTCCAACCGCTCGTCAATGTCTTCGTGATACGAGAAAACGATGGGAACAACGCCGGCATCCAACATCTGGCGACAGGCATTGATTAGAAAGGTCGTCTTTCCCATCCCGGGCAGCCCTGCAATAAGCAGATGCGGATTCCCCTTGATAGTGATTTGCCAACGCACGTCTCCGCTGGACAGCAGGTCGGTTCCGAGATTCACGTCGACGACCTGGCTGCCGGGTCTGTTATCGTTCGCATCGGCCGGTGCGGTCGCCTTTTTCGGTGACGTAGCCTCAGCTGCCTCGTTCGAATCAGCAGCCTTGGGAGCCGTATCGGCAGATAGTTCAGCGTTCGCTGGTGCGTCGGAAGCCCTTTCAGTCGGCTCCGCTTCCGAATACGTGGGCGGTGTTGGATCTTTCCCCGCGGCCAGGTCCGGCAACAGTCCGGGCCCAAACAAGAAGACTCTCGTTCCCCATTCCGCTGGCGTTATCTCAAGCGGTCGATGCCCCGCATATTCCGGACAGAAGATCCAACCTCGATCCATCCGCTCAAACATCGGAATCGCGTAGTCTGCCCCTTTTTCAATAAAACGATCAATCTCCGCGCATAGAACGTCGTAGTGCTCAGCGCCTAGATAGTGACGTCGGGCCTTATCAGCGTAAAACCTCAGGACCCGCGCCAGTTTGGCACGTCGGATCGCACGGAAGGTTCCGCAGACGTCCTCGGCTCCATACCATTTCATCCAGCGATCTCGGAGTGACTCGACCTGGATACGAATGGATTCCAAGCCCGCCGGATTCCGGGCCGCACGCAGATGCCGCCGATACTTGATCTCCGCAAACCGAAACGTAATCCCCTTGCGCGGTATCGCACAAACATATATAAGATCCGGGCGCGTGTCGCCCATTTCACTTCCTTTAGAATCCACCGCCAGCGGCGGCAACAGGTCACGGACATCGTCAACGGGTATGACGAATCCGTTCGACAGCGTCATCCAGCAGTCATCGCCTTCCGTTGCCCCTTGACACTGCGCGTGTGACATAGCTAAGGCAATCAGCTCTGAGGTCGCAGATTTGTGGCCGGTCAGGCGAATCGCCAGCCGACCACTTAGCGCCTTCAGGTGGTTCATAAGGAATTCAGCGTTGCGACGACTACGACTGAGCCCCATTTGGTCCAGTGCAGCGTCAAGCAGTGTCCGGACCTCTTCCAGGTTGCTCGTCGACGTAATAAGCTGAAGACAGCCAAGATCTTCTCGCTCCGGCACGCAGTCAATTACGTATGCGTCATAGATGTCCTTGTTGTCGCGTGGCGAATCGAAGTACTCGATCCCGGCGTTTCGATCGAGTGTTATCACCCAGTCGCATAAGCGGTGAATGTCTCTCAGCCCGATTGCCTTTTCCGGCGAAATCTCCGTTGTCAGCATAACACGTTGATCAGGACTCCCCAGGCTGCGAGACACACACTGATGAACGGTCTGTTCAAGTTTCAAGAGCCGTTCGGTATGCAACCGATCCGAGGGATGTTTTTCGCCTCCACTGTGAAGCGGAATCGTGCTCTCCCATGCTGGCGCCGGCTCACAAGCAAATTTGCGGTCGAAAAACGACAACAGTCCGAAAGCATGATATGGTCGCCCGTTAGAAAAAGTCGTAGTAGAAATCGGACGAACACTTGATTCGAACGTGTCGAATGCGACCGCCAGGTGCGCGGCTGTCTTCGGGGCGGAATCTGCCTTGCGTGCCCAGCGGAGCCGCGGCAAATGGACACCGCCAGGGAGGCTCAGTGATTCAAGCATCCACTGATCCTCACTCGACACAACTCCCGCACCGGAACGTCGCTTTTCACGAGCTTCCGCAATGAACCGGCCTGCAATCGCCCGTTGCTCATTGGACGGGTACATCTCCAGGACAAATGCCGGCGAGGAGGCTTCGGTTTCAGCTTCGGACTCCGCATCTTCAGGCACTCGATGGCGATCATGGACCCGTCCAAGCGCACGCGCCACTGTGAGGCCGTCACCGGCTCGAAGCGCGTGGACGTGAAGCAGTCTTGCCGTCCTATGGCTGTCGAGGTATTTGAGAATCTCGGTACCGAGAACAGACGCACTCTGTTGTCCGACCGTTGGCGCTGCATCTGCGCTCTCGGTTCCTGCAAGCGCCCGCGCAAGGATTGCCACGGCTGCTTTCGGCTCGCGGTCCGTGTCAGGGATCATACCGACCGCATGGAATCCCAGTGTGTCTGCGAAGACAAAGGTGCCCTGACAGTCGAATCCAGGCAAGAACGTTGGAAACATTGCCCCATCGAGCGCGGCACATTCCTCACGAACCTCTTTCGGAGTGACGCCAGACTCGAAGGCCGTGTGTAGCACAAGGTTGTCGTACGCAACATGCCAAGCGACCCGGAGTGCATGTGCCGGCAAAACGATGAGACCGATGGTGCGGCCGGACAATGATTGGATTTCGATAGTATTCGCTAGTGCCGCGGACGGTGACGTCTCGACGTGTTCAAACAACGCCGACCAAGCGAGGAGATATTCCTTGGTGATGGTTTCAAAGACCTTGCTGTACTCGTCGTAGACTTGTCCGACGCCGCCCCCGCAACCAGAAAAACGGTCCGCCATGCGCCGACTAGCGGCCTGAGCCCGTTCCCACAAGGACAAGGTGTCTTGGTGTTCGCTGCTCACGTCGTGCGGGACAAACTCGGGCGCACCCGCACGTGCTCCTGAGGCTCGAACTTGAAGCCGCCACCGGCCAATAGCACCGGCATTCGCGCACCATTGATTCTCGACCTCCTCGAGCAACGCCGGCCTGTACACGCGATAGCTTCTGCCGCGGCCCGGCGTACGAAGTAGGACGTAACCCTTGGAATCAACGGGGAGTGGCTCGGACAACGACGCCAGCCGCGTGACTTCGTCGCGATCGTCAAACTCGATCAGCCCCTCGGCGAAGCAACGGAGTTTCTTGCCCACACCAGAATGTTGACGTTCCGGCGGTTCACCGAACCGGATGATGAACTCGTCGGACTCCTGCGACTCCACGTTCGATTGCCCCATCGCGGTCACCACGACCTTTGCGGAGATAAGCGCATCCTCGCTAAGCATCATGAAGTCGTCATTACTGAAACGGCACTTTTCTTCCTTCCTGGCTGCATGCGTTACCTCACGCGCCGCCAATTCCTCATCGAGCTCGGTGACAATCGCGACGCGGTACTGCACAGCATTCTTCTCGAGGCTAGCAGGCCGTGTTGTCCACCGCACCTCAAGCTTCGAGTACTCACCCGTCTTGTCCGCATCGGCACGCAGCACAAGCTCAGGCGGCGAATCGCCATCACCCTCAACCAACCCCGACCATCGAGCGAGCTTTCCACCGCGAGTGCGCCACGACACGAGCAGAATTTCTTGTAACTCCTGAGCCGCACTTTCTATACGAAGCGAATTTACCCACAGGTGACTCTGCCCCTCAAGACTTGCGAGTGCCGCGGTAATTGGTTTCGTTGTGGCGTCACGAATAAAACGCTCAAGACCTTCAACTTGCTCCGTTGTGGGCGAGAGCAGCCTCAAGGCATCAATACGTGCCGCCGGTGTCAACCCGGCCACGGCGGAGCTAAGCAGCTGGTCGACAAATGTACGACAGACAAGCAGTTCGTCCGTAGTGATCTCATCTGTTGCGCTCAGTGCTGGCCAGAGCCCAAGAACGTGGAGAAGTCCGCCGGGATGGCACCGAATTTCCGCAATCCGGACAAGAAAATCAAGCTCGGTCCACTTTGAAATACTATGCCGACGTCCCCCGTGGCCGCGAGCAGTCTTAACTGCCCGCTCCGCGTATTGGCGTGCGCCGCGAGAGAGCTGGTTTGTAATCTCACGACCGGCCAATCGCAGAGCTTTATCGAAGAGCTCGGCTTCAGGCACTTCACGCGCGGCACTGTAAATGCCGTCCATGCCCGCACCGGCGAGATCGGTATCCACCAACAACAGGATCGCTTGCTTTTTGTTTTCTCGCAATTCGACTGCTTGATCAGCGGTGATCGTTCGCGACTCCGTGGAGGGGACATCGGCGACTCGATATACTTGCCAGCTGTCTGGAGCAAAACCTCTCGCCCTTGCCAGCTGATCAACAATGTCGGGAGCAAGGCAACGAATGAAAGCCATGGATCCTTCCTGGCCGCCGCCAAGAACCCGCTCCACAGCCCGCTTCAGGATGTCAGCATGCAGGTCAGTCCACATGATCATTGTAGTCCTTGTGGCTTTGGAATCGCGGACACACATGCTTCATGGATTCGGCATCATTCACGCCCATGAGCAAACCGAGGTCACGGAGACGCCGTTCGAGCGCGCTGCGATTCGCCTGTAGCAGCTCGTTCGAGACAGTCATTCCGGCAGGCGCGCGGTCGATGAAGAACCCATACCGATCGCGAAGCACATCAACGAACTGGCTGAACGCCAAGGGGCGGCAGTTCAGCCTACCACCGGGGCGTAAGACATGGAGGTGGACCAAGTAGTCCAGTACGCTATCGGAGAATGTGACGCATCGCGCCTCACCCCGTGCCTTGGTGCCAGGGAGTACAGTTGTTCGAGTAATGAACCTCTTAACTGCCAGCCCGTTCGGACGATCGAGCAGCAGGCATGAGTCGAGAAGTGCTGTGATATTGTTCTGAGCGTTTTTTCGGCCCTGAAGAAACGTAAGCGCTTCGGCAAGTCGCCACACGGGATTCTCCTGCGTCGCTTCGCCTCGGAGAATTTCTGCCGCCTCCACGTAGTCCTCGTTAAGGGCTTCCGCGAGAAGCTCTGCTTTCCGATGCATCTCGTAGAGGATTGGTTGGGCTTCATCGCAACGCCGAAACGAGATATCGCCGAGCATGTTGATCCAGTTAGTCGCATAAGGCGTTGTCTCGACTGCTCTCTTCTTCAGTATTGGGTCATATCGGGCCCCTTGATCCAGGAATCGCAACGCCATCAGAACCACAGGGAGCCGTTCAAGCCGACGACGGAATTCCTCCATAGACTGCTCGGCCAGGATTCGGAGCGAGCGGTCTACACCATTTGAGCAATCAACGACAAGCGCTGTTGGCGCCTGGTCGATATCGCTTGGCAAGCACCCGCTATCCGACCAACTGAAGAGCATTTCTGCAACGCTTGTCATAATGCTCGTCATACCAACAGCGACGCAGGATTCCAAGAGCTCGACGAAGGCATGACGGGGGATCGCGTCGGCATACCCTCGTACGAAGTGACGGATGTCTTCGGAGAATTGCCGCGACGCCTTCTTGGCGATTGGTCGTTGATTCGAAATGCGCTCGCCTTCTCCGCCCCGCAGTTTATCAGGCGCTGAGCCCAGCTGTTGGGCGAGCCGGATCATGAGCAGCTGGTCGATCCCAACCGCTTCGGTCTCGCTGAAGCGATCGGAAGTCCGGCTTCCCAGTTCCCCCTCACGTACCACGCCCTGCATAAACGCCTTCAGCAGCACGTTTTCTTCGTAGCCGCGGCCGACCTTGAACCAGGACCGCTCGTTCTCTTCATTTTGATGTACCTTTGTCCCGTCCTGATCTGCAAGCATCGCCACCATCATCTCAGGAACACGACGCAGGTTGGCGACTGCGTCCGGTAGGTCGACCCAGCTCGCCATGAAGTGGGAGGGTGCAACTCGCTGGACTTGCTCGTTGCGCCCCAGGTTCCTCTTGGCGTTTTCAAGGCAGAAGCAAAGCAGCAGATCACCGAGTATGGCCTGCCCGACTTCGCTGCCAAATCCCTCGACCGCGCCATTACCTGCAAGGGTTCCCGCGATCCGCTCGATCGTCGCTGCGCGCCGTCGCTCGCGTGCCGTGTTTCCTACACCGCCGAACACCTCGAGGAAACGACCCTTGCCCCTGCGTTGTCCAAACCGGAACATGTAGAACACCGCCGGCAGCACCGCGAACAAGTCGAAGTCTTGAACCGAAACAGGCAAGACTCTGTCGTAGTTGGCAGTCCAAATCTCACGCGTCATACCTCGCCCAAGGATCTCATCCACGATTGAACGAGCTGAGGGCGCCTTGTCCGTGCTCACTGTTGCACCTCCTTAACCTCTAGGAGGACGAGCTGTTGACACTCTCCCTCAGCAACCCCGCTACCGCGAGAGCAGACACGATAGACCTGCTCATCGTGTATTGGATTCCACGCAAGCAACTCACGCTCATCCTCTCGCACTAGCCGTTGAACAAAGATCGAGAGATTCGCAAACGTGTCGTCGGTCGAAACATCGCCGAGCTGGTAACCGTCGTTCAGCTCAAGTAATAGGTGGAACAGCTCTGCGCCCAGAAGCAGTCTCTCCTCACCATGTTCTCGATACTGATAAATCAGTGACACATGCCGATGCAAACGCTCCACGCCCGGCACGCCCGCAGGTAGCTCGGGTTCTATTCGGAACGCCGAGAGAGGCTTCTCCACCCAGAAAGCGGTTTCCGTGGGAGTTCTCGGCGTAATACGAAACGGTGCCGCACCGGACCTTTCGAACGCTCGTGGGGGAAGATCTTCGAGCCTGGAGATTCCGCCAACCAACCCTTCACAGATCCGTGCCTTAGTCTCCTCGTCAAGTCCTAACGCGAAGTCGCGGAATTGCCGCAGGTGACGTCCTCTGGCCAACTCAAAGGAATCTGGGTCAGAGGCGACCTGTGCAATCTGTGCACGCGTCCACTCAAAGAACGCCCGCCGACGCGCGGAAGACAGCGACATGCCCTCATACGTTGGCGCTGCGTGCGGTCGCTCAAGTGGCGGCGGCCCGACTAGGTAGCGATCGATCTGCGGATGCGCTTCGAGGGCTGGATCGAATCTCGCCAGTTCTCTCAGAACCTCACCTTGTCGGCCAGGCGAGGATGCCGAAAAAGCCCTATCCCAGTACGGCAAGGGGCTGAGTTCCGACTCGGAGTGGTAATCCCTGCAATAATGCACGCCGAAAACGACGTAAGCGAGTGCTGCCCGAAGCTCGCGTACCGTAATGTGAGTTTCGCCACGGAGATGTACCGCTTGAAGAGCCTCGAAGAGCCTCTCCCTCGCGCGCTTGCGAACTTCCTGATTCTGATCCTTGACGAGGTTACTTGGTCCGAAGATCCGCGTAGCGCGATAGACCTCGCAACGCGTTTTCGCCGTGCAATTCTCGCATGGCCTCCAGGTGAACTGCGCATCTTCGCCGCCAAACAGATGATCGAGCAGATTGTGAAGGAAATCATTGCCGATCGATTGATTGTCCGGTGTCAGGCCGCCCACTAGTGATCGTTGATTCAGGTTGATAAAGCGCACGTGCGATTGCGGACGTGCCGATTGCTGCTGAAGGAGTTCGTACAGCTCGTTGGTCAGAGGAGTCTCCACGCCTCCCTGGCGCTCTTCGGCGCCTTCGAGCCACTCAAGCAACCTTCCGTCGTTGATCGCCAACAAATGCACGATATCCTCATCAGGGCAACCATGCTGAAACGGCTCCATGAACTCGTCGAGTAGTTCGTCTGCCGTTCGTCCACGCCAAGAGGCTGAACCGTCAAGGTTCATTCTGATGGTCAAACCATCCGTCGTGGTTCCCTTTAGGATGCGATCCGAGGAACTGTGTCTTCCAAGCCCCAACACTCGGGCCAGATGCTGCAACAGCGCCGTCTTTCCATCGCCAGCGTTACCACAAAGGACCACCAGGCGGACACGCCTTGCGAGGATGTCCTCATGGAGTGCCTTTTCGAGCTCCGTCTCCACATAGGTCTGCACGGCAAACTCGCTGTCGAGTCCACGGGTCTCGACGTTACCCCACAGCGGCGAACCAGGATACGACTGAAGGAGCGAACGGAGCCAGATTACCTCTCGCTCACGTAGTTGCGTCGTGTCTTCCATCTCAGGTTCACTGCCCGAGATAGATGCCACCTCTCCTGTCTCTTCACCCAGCTCTCTTGCTGTCGGGCTGCTGATCTCAAGAGTTGGCTCGTGAGTCTCTTGCAGTAAATGCAAGGCATCACGCGCTGTCTTTACCCGCTGTTCGGGGTCAGCATGCGTCGCTTGGTCAAGGAATCGTGCTAACGTTGGGTAGTCACCGCGCTGCGCATCATCCCAGTTGAGACCCGCCGCCTTGTCCTGCACGCCTTTGCGTCGGAAAGGCTCACGGTCAAAGACCACGTGGAACATGGTTGCGGCAAGAGCGAAAAAGTCATCCGCTGGAGAGGCGTTGCGACCCTGCTGGTGCGAATCAGAGCAGTACATCACGGTGCCTGGCCTTCGCAGAATCTCACTGGTTTTCTTGACGAAGTCATAGTCCGTGATGACTAGCTCGCTAGCTGAGACGATCAGATTGCGCGCGCTAATGTCGCCATGGATCAGTCCATTCTTGTGCAATACGTCGAGCGCTTCACATGCGGTGCGGATCCATCTCAGCGCAAGCCCCTCTGCGGAGGATTCCTGTAGCTCTTCGGCCAGTAACTCAAGGACGCCGGTAAACTCGTGAAGCGGAGCACCCTCAATCCAGGTCATAAGGGCGATGAATTCGTTCTCACGCCAGTCTTTCGCAACTTCGAATATCGCCGAGAGGCCCGGATGCCTGCCCAGATGGGACCGCGCTAGGCGATATGCCCGCAGGACCTGTTTCCCTGTGTCTTCGCTATGACCAACCTTGGCCACATAAGTGCCTAGCTCTTCCTTCGTGCCGCGCTCCAATTCCACAACTTTGAACGTTGTCCCGACCCCACCGGAGCCGAGTCGCGAGACGATACGATAGTCGTGACCATGAAACCGAACCTCCTGGTCCTCTGTCCAATAGCGTGCGGGAGGCGCCAGCGCTGGCCGAACGGAGTCGCCGACAAGCTCGGCCAAACGTTGCTCAAGTTCTTGAAGTTCGCAGCGATCACCGGGATCGTCAGCCGTTCCGATAGAAAGAACTTCTCTCGCTCGTTCACCGCTTTCTGAATCGTCCGTGAACGCTCCCATCAACGCTTTGCAAAGCCCGTAAACGTCTGACCTTTGGTCGGCCGCTCCGAGACCTGATGTTCGCACTTCAGGAGCGAGCATTGTGCTGATGTCCTCATCAATGGGCCCCGAGGACGCAACGCTGACATCCGAGGGGATTTTCGCTCGGTCTAGTCCAATGAAGATCGGAGAGTTATCGTGCTTGACCAGGATGGTCTTCGAATTCAAGTTGCGGTGAATGATCGGTTCTTCCGCCGTGCCAGCGCGGTGCAGGTCCAGTACCGACGTGACCGCTGCACGAGCAAATGAAATCCGGCTAGTTGTGTCCCAAGTCTCGTCCGAGGCGCGATCCTCAATAGTCGGTGCTGCCGGATCCACCATCGTGAAGAAGAACATCTCCCCTGCATATCCTGGCGCCTCTTGGTAGGAGTCCAAGATGCGTGGCACCCACGGAAAGAGCTGCAGCCGATGCAAGGCGTCGAACTCTCGTTTGGCCTTTGCTTCGGCGTTCTTGTCATTTGATGCAGAGAGGTCGTATAAGTGGAGGATTACACGATCACGCCGTGATGGCTGCGTTCCTCGGTACACGCGATGGAAGCGTTCGTCACGTGGCGTCTCCCGTTCGAGGTTCACATAACCCGCCAAGCGGCGGAGTGATCCGTCCATCGCCACGGCACACTTCGGCTCCAGACTACGACTCAGCGCTTCTATCTGCGTAGAGGACAGCTCACTGTGAGTATCAAAGCCAATCGCGGCTTTCCAGTCATTGAGTGTATGAAGTTGGACACCGCGAATCTCGCGCTTGGCGATTTGCTTGACCTTTGAGGCTTCCTCGGTGAGAAGGAATGCTCCATCGACCCGACCTAAGTCCTTGTGATGTTTGCGTAGAGTCGTGCCGATTTTTTTCGCTTTGTTCGTGACGCGATCTGCTTCCTGCGCGACGAGATCGGAATGCCCATTCACCCACTGCGCGGTCCAGTGCTTCACCTCAACAACACGGACGCCGGACGGACCAATCGCCACGATGTCGATTTCATCGGATTGAAGCTGATGTGTAACCGAAAAGGCGAGGTTCGTTAGCAGGACCCAATGGCCATCGCCGGGTTCATTCTGAATCCGGTTTTTGAGATGCTCGTATGCCTTCAGTTCGCTTTCATTCGCTGCAGGACCGCATGAAAAGACCGTTACTTTCATCCAGCTGAACTCCCGCTTTTCTTGCGAGCCGACGCTCGGCTACTCCGACCATCACGTGACCGCCCATGTTACACCGCTTCATTCGTGTGGCCAGCCAATCCGGCGACGCGAGATGCACGAACGCGTCCAAAGCGAGCTACCTCGTGGAGGCCCCCGGACTCGGTCCCCGATGCTCGGTGCAAAACGGCTCGATCGCTCGCCACGCGAAGATCGCGGAGGACTCGACGCTTGCTTGCGGTGCCGGATTGCAGTGCCACTGTAGATATGTGGTCCGCTTCGCAAGGCGCGCTCAGCCAACCCGCTCTAGATGCCCGGATTCGCACGAGCTACGACTCACCGGGCTTCGTGGGAAAAGCCGGAGCACCTCCTGGCCTGCCAGAGGCGTTTGTGTTCGCTCCTGTTTTCCTGCCGGGCACGGGGGATTCTGCCCCCAGCCCTCGGGTCGTAAATACTCTTGCAACAGCAGTTTACGAGGCCACCGGCTACCCGGCCCCGCACCTCATCGGGTACGCGATCCGGGTCGTGCTCCCGGCGAAACGGCGCCATGGGGCCGACGTCCTCGGGGCATGTGAATAAACCGTTTTGGCTCGAAGCGGGAATCCTGAGCCGTTTCGGTTGGCTCGACGCCGCGGCGGCGCCAAAACCGCGAGCAGCACCTGATCCGGTGATTCTAGTCGCATTCCGCGTCGAGCCTTGCCGGAGGCGAGTTTGTTAGTAGGCCTTCTCCCGTAGTCGCATGCCGATTCCCCCTGCCTCCATTTGCTTGGGCGAGGCCGAAATCGGCGTTTCTGCCCCGAAAAACACGATTTCGCACGGCTTACGCCGAGCTCGACCGAAACACCCGAAACCACGCCAGACCATCGAAAACCGCGTTGGCTAGGTATCCGGCGATGTCCAGTCGGCACCACGCATCCGCTAAGTCTCGCAGCATGGCGACGGTGTACAGCCCAGCTGCATCCATGGTTGTTTCCCATCGCAGCCAGTCACGTTATAAGAGGACCGACTAACAGTCTGTCGGACTTAGGCCCAAAAGCACTCACCGAATGGTGTTTCGGGGTTCGATACCCCAGGTCTGGACACCTCAAAAGGTGTATCCATGACCAAAAAATCGCTAAGTCCGACAGACTGCTAAGGCAGTAGCCTGTCCACCGATATGGCTCCTGTAGAAAGGCCTTGCGTTGTGGGGCATTCGCGGCCATCCCGCCAAACCCCAACGCTGGGTAACCGGTGGTTCGAGGGAACAATGAGACGGTCTCGCCTGACCAATCAGAGTCCCGTGCCCGCGACCGAGCACTGCAACACCAGGATGCTCAACTTATGCAAATAGCGATTCTTCTCGGCATCGTTTGCGTGATCGCGCCCTTAGTCCTCTATTCGCTGAGATTGTCCTACGTGGTGCGATCCGACGATGAGTTCTTTCTTGGAAGACATACACTTTCAGCGCGCGACCTATTCGACACCCTCGCCGCTGGCTGGCTCATGCTTGGCAACGTCTTTCTTGCCTGCATGATTCTCGGCAAGTATTACGGTGCCCACAACTGGTGGCTTATTCTTACGTGGCTCTGCGCATTCCTATTTATGATGAACCATGTGGAATCCGCAGCGCACGCAATTAAATCCCACCGCACGCTTCACTCGTTCCTGAAATCTAAGTTCGCCAGCCGATCGATACGTGTGCTTGCCGCCATTATTACGGCATCGACGGGCATCGGAATAATAGCATTAGAAATAATCGTCGTTATGGCCCTGCTCGTCCCCGTCACTGGACACGCCTCGCCGTGGTTTCCCTTTCTCGCGGGATTCGCAATTCTCCTGTCGTTGGCCCTGTACGCCGTGTTCGGCGGCTTCAGCGCCGTCACCGACACAGATCGATTCCAGCTAATCGGCGTGATCCTCGCGTTGCTTAGCCTCCTCTTCTTGATTGTGCGTGCGATCGCGAACCAAGTTGTCTCAATTGACCAGGTCCTCGCAGCGCTTCGGCCGACTTTTGCGTCCTCCGGAACATCCGCCTATTGGTTTTTTGCGGGGATCTTCTTCTTGCAGGTTCCCCTGCTCCTCGGCGACTTCGGAACGTGGCAGCGCATAAAGGCCTCCTCCCCCACTGAAATCTCGGCGCAACGCAAGACGTTTGGCAAACTCGGACTGCTCAACGCAGCTGCCTGGCTAGTACTCGTTGCAACGGGAATCGTGCTGGCGGCAGTTCCTTCCGGAAAATTGCCCCAATATCCCGATTCCTTCCTGTATGCGACTGCCGCTCCCATCGTAGACCTCCTGTCTCTCAGCATGATACCGTCTCAGTTCGGCCAACCATATGTTGGAATTGCCCTCACCTTTTTTCTTGTCGCCGGTCTCGTATGTGCGATGATGTCTACTGCTGACACTTATTTGCTCATAAGCCTGCAAACGTTGTATGAGGACCTCTTACCGCAAAGACCATCGGAGACGAAAGGCACGCAGGCAGGCATACGAATCGCGCGCATCTTTGCAGTGTTCGCCATACTAACTTCATTCTTGATTGCACTCTACGTCGTGCTCAACAAAGCCAACTTCATCCCCATAATCTCCCTTTTGTTTAGCCTGCAAGTCGCCCTGTCTCCATTTGCTCTATTTGCGCTATACTATGCCGAACCTGCGAGCCTCCGCCTCACCGGCATTGCTTCCTTGTGCGCGACAATCTGTGCGTGCGCAGGATATGGCCTGTGGGCGATATTTAGCCCCGCTGCCGCCGGGACTTATCATCAAATCAACGTGACATTTATCTTGCCCGTAGGAGCATTTGTTATTCCTGCAGGCGCACTTTTGCTTCACGTCCTCATAAGATCTGGCCCGAGAGCAACCTGGATATTGCTGAAAACGTGTCTTGTCGGGGACCGACGAAAACATTTGGGAGCCGTGTGACGTGGCTGCTGTCAAGCTAGAAGATATCCTTGCCGGTGTCACGATTATCTCCAGCGTTGGCACTGGTACAATGCTCGCGATCAGGCACCGCCAAGTTCTACGTGCGCTCAATAAGATCATCTTGCGTCTTCCACTAGCACTACGCGACAGTATGTTGCATATACCTCGTAACTCCGACTTCCAAAATGATAACGGTACGCTGAAAACTGAGTTGCAATGCCCGCGCGCCGCGACGCAGCGCACCTGTCTAACTCTGATTGATCAAGAGGACTTTAACCACAGCGTGCTAGTGGCAATGTCCCGCCTTCAAGATGCTACAACGTATCCACTAAAGTCGCGGGTTTGTGTGGCAACGATTGTTATATGGTTACTAATCGCGGTGTCTGTAAATGCCCTCTATCTTGGGAATCAACGCGGACTTTCGACGGCTGTATCAGACCACCAGACCGTCGCCCAATCAGTCACCACCGATGCCAGCCCAACAACGGACGCCGGGTTGCAGGCGAATCCACCCACTGGCAGTACGCCGACCAAAGGTCGGCAGGCCGCCGCTGGGGAAATGGTGATACGACAGGTGTGCGCAGTTTTGCTGGTTGTGACGTCGTTCATTGCGTTGTTGATTGTATCGTTTCACTTGAGCGTGTATCCCGTGCTTCTCGATGATGTCGTCACGTTGTGCGAATCTATCGGCCTTGTCAGAACAAAGAAACTCCAGACCGGAGAAGTCGTTTTCGAGGAATTGACCGATTCAGCTGCGGTAAAAAATAACGATGCGGATTTCAGGGCATTGCTGCGCGTCAGCAACAGAGGTGGCCCGTAAGGGCAACAGGGGAGTGCGGTTTATGGATGATGGTCGACTCGCGCAAACGCTTGATGCCGTTGTCAGGACTGTTTGCATTGCTGATCGCGCTGCAGTATTCTCGAGCTTTGGAAAGGACTCCATGGTACTCCTTGGCCTACTTCGAGAAGCCGGTCTGCTGCACAGGGTCCGCGTGATTACGTTTCGGCATGCTGATTTTCCTGAAAGATATACATTTGCTGACGACGTTATCAGAGATTGGTCAATTGATGCACTCGTTTGTCATCATGCATGGAACTTCGTCATTGCGGGCCATGATCGCGTAGATCTGTTGGGAACGATACGGATCCGGGATGTGTTGATTCATATGCCCGTTGCCAATATGCAGTTTGCGGAAGAAACTACCAACTGGTCGTGCGCTCTTGACAACGAAATGGATTGTGACCGAGATCTAGCGCAGATGGACTACGACTTGATTCTCATCGGAAGTAAGCAGGGCGACATTGACCCCGTGGTCGGACATGTGCGGGTGCCGAAGATGCACGAAAGGAGTGCGAGTGGCACGACGTTGCTGTTCCCCCTCCGCGAATGGTCAGACACCGATGTCTGGGATTTCCTTCACTGCCGAGCGATACCATTCGATCACGATCGCTACAGGCGGACGCGCGATGGCGAGATGTTTGACGAGACTGCACTTCCCTTGCATCCCGAGTACCTTCCTGTTTGCACTGCTTGTATCAACCCCGCCGATCGAGGATCGGTGTGGTGCGCAAAATGGAGACAGGAGATTCCTTCACGCGCAGGGGAGGTAGTGGAGCGCCAATATCCCCTATCGCCTTCGCGAAATGCGGTTGAGACGGTCGCATTCTAGTTGTTATGCGTTTCGTCGCGCCAACACATAAACATGTGTATGCGCCTTCGGAGTGAAGCCGGTGTCCGCAAGATTTCTGACCCGTACAATCTCCAACCCATTGGCCCGCGCCAAACCCTGTATATCACATAGATCCAATGTGTACTGATAATGTTGCTCGCGCCATTGGGTTATTCCGCGGCGTTTGCAGGTGATGACAAATCCCGCACGCCGCATCTCGTAATCAAAGTTGTGTCCGCAGGTGAGTGTCCATTCTGGGACCTTGTATTCATAACTTATGTCATTCCAGATATCTCGCAACAGCGTTGGTGAAGAGTAATCAAAGACTACGATGCCGTCCGGTGCCAGATGGTCCGCG
>JAJDDR010000177.1 GCA_029260255.1 Phycisphaerae bacterium | reverse complement strand
ATTGGTTGCGCGAAACGGCGCGCTGCGCGTGACGACGTTCGCCATGGGTGTCGCGGCGGCGATCGTCGCCGCTTGCGTGTTGTTCGCCGGGATGTCGAACGGTCCGATGACGTGGCGCGCGGGCGCCGCCACGGCGTTTCTCGTCTTCTTCTGCAGCGGATTGCCGTACTATTTGTGGTTTCAGGGGCAGCATGAACACGGTCCGACGCGCGTCGGGGCACTGCTCTACTTCGAACCGTTTTTCACGCTGGCGGCGGCCGTCGCGTTCATCGGTGAGACCGTAACTCCGAACGCGATCACTGGTGGAGCGGTGGTGCTCGTGGGCGTGTGGCTGGTCGGGAGAGGCTCGCGCGGCGCGGCGGGCTGACCGTGCGGGCGCAGCAATAGAGCGGCGTCCCCCGCGTAGCCAACGCGGGGGACGCCGGGACGTACGCCCTACTCGTTCGGGGCGTCGAGCAATAGCGATGAGAACCGGCTTGTTGGGCTCGATTCCACCGGTTGAAAACCGGTGCCACACCCTTGCCTCGGACTGCTACGGGCAGGCGCCGACGCCGGCACACTCGGCCACGCCGCAGTCGGTGTCGGGGTCACACACGTCACCTTCTCCGTCGCCGTCGCAATCGAACTGGTCGGGGTTCTGCTCGCCCGGGCAGTTGTCGCAGACGTCACCGACGGTGTCACCGTCGTCGTCCTCTTGATCGCGGCTGCAGAGTCCGGGTGATCCGTCGCCGACCGCGCAGTCGTCATCGGCCAAGCAGGGCGTACCGATGAGCCCCAGGATGCAGCCGCCCTCGAGGGGACCGTTGTCATCGTTCGGACAGTTGTCCTCGTCATCGGGCGTGCCGTCGCCGTCGGTGTCGACCGCCGCCGGTTCGCAATCCGTGTCGTCGGCATCGGCGAGACCGTCGCAGTCATTGTCTACGCCGTCGTCACAAGTGAGTTCTGCGTCCGGCTCGTCCGGATCGACGAGGGCGGGTTCGAGCGGGCAGTTGTCACAGTGGTCCGGGGTCCCGTCCGCGTCGGTGTCGAGCGTGTCGTCGCCGTCGGGGCACACGTCACACGCATCGCCAACGCCGTCGCCATCGGTGTCCTCCTGAGCCATGCTGCACACACCGTCGCCCTCATCCGGGGCGGTGTCGCACTCGGAGTCACTCAGACACATTTCGCCCGACAGGCCTGCGGTGCAGGTTCCACCGTCGGGACCGTTCGGAGTGTCCGGGCAGTTGTCGCAGTCGCCAGCGGTTCCGTCGCCGGTGTCGTCGTCCGAATCACCGTCTCCGTCGTCGCTGTCGGAGCCGCTGTCGCCACAGTCGCAGTCATCATCGTCGTCGTCGCTGTCACCTGCGACTTTGGCACCGTCGTCGCCGTCGCTATCGTCGTCCTCGTCATCGTCGCCTGAATTGCCATCCGGATCATCGTCGCCATCGTCGCCGGCGCCATCGTTGTCGCCTTCGTCGTCGTCATCGTTGTCGCCGTCGGCATCGGCATCGGCATCGTCATCGCCGTCGCTGTCCTCGGCGTCCTCATCACTGTCGCTGTCGCTTGGACAGTGACACGGCGCCGCGCAATCGGATACGCCGTCGCCATCGGTATCCACGGCGGCGGGATCATCTCCGCCGTTGTCGTTGCCGTTGCCCCCGTCGGGTCCCGACTCGTCCACGCTCAACACACCGTCGTCGATGCTCACCTCGACGGTCGTGCCGTTGAGATCGGCGAGCAACGCTCCCAGGTCGACGTTGTCGCAGCCGCTGGCTACCAGCAAGACCGCCATGCAGAAAAGGATACCGATTCTTCGCACATGCATTTGGATTCTCCGCTACTCAGTTCCGCCCACAACACTCAGTTTTCTTCGATCGTCTCGACCACGCTGGTTGACGCCGCGATCGGGCGACGCACGCCGTGGACCTTGGCGGCCCTCATCGACTTGACAACTCATCGGGGCGGCCCGCCGTTCTCCGTTCTCCGAGTTGAAAGCAGGATGTACATCCAACCGCGAGACGGGATCATAAGTCTATCGAATCGCCTCGGGAAGTGTCGTCCTTTCAAGGTACGATATGATTGTAGCGTGTGCGCGGAGTTTCCTCAGGCGCAGCGCCTCCCTCCGAGTTGCGGGATAGACCTCGCGCCCACGTCCGCTTTTCGGCGGTCTCCGACCCCGCGGTCCGTATTCGGACGCGGACGCGGAGATCGGCGGGGATTCCGCCGATCGAAAAACGGTGCCACACTCCCGCCGCGGACCACTAGCCCTTCATGAAGCCCTCCGCCAACTCGACTAGTTCCTTCACGTGCGCAACACTGGAATCGAGGAGCTTGCGCTCCTCGGTATCGAGTTCCACCTCGATGATCTTCTCGATGCCGTTCTTGCCCAGCATGCAGGGCACGCCGACGAAGTAGCCGCCGACGCCGTACTCCTCGTTGCAGTACGCCGCGCACGGCAGGATCCGGCGCTTGTCCTTGATGATCGCCTCGGCCATCTGAACGCTGCCGGAGGCGGGGGCGTAGTACGCGCTCGTGCCCATCAATTTGACAATCTCGCCGCCGCCCATCTTGGCGCGCTTGATGATCTCGTCGAGACGTTCCTTGGCGATGAACTGTGTCACCGGAATGCCGGCCACCGAGGTGTAGCGCGGCAGAGGGACCATGTCGTCGCCGTGACCACCCATGAGCAAGGCGGTGATGTCCTCGACGCTGCAGTTCAGCTCCATCGCGATGAAGGTGCGGTAGCGCGCGATGTCCAGGCAGCCGGCTTGGCCGATGACGCGCTGCGTGGGGAAGTCGGTCTTTTGCCACGCGGTGTAGACCATGGCGTCGAGCGGGTTGGACACGATGATGAGCACCGCTTCGGGCGCGTGCTTTGCGATTTGCTCGGAGACCGAGCCGACGATCTTGACGTTCGTCTGGACGAGATCGTCACGGCTCATGCCCGGCTTGCGCGGGATGCCCGCGGTGATGATGACCACATCGCTACCGGCCGTGTCGGCGTAGTCGCTGGTGCCGAGGATGTTGGCGTCGAAGCGCTCGATGGGGCTGCACTGCGCGAGATCCAAAGCCTTGCCCTTGGTCTTGTCGGCGAAGTCGGGGATGTCGACAAGGACGATGTCGCCGAGTTCCTTGGCGGCCGCCCAGACGGCGCAGCTCGCACCCACGTTGCCCGCTCCGATGATGGAAATCTTTGCTCGTCTCATGGGGTTCTTCTCCTGGTTAGCTGTACCGGTTGGTTGTGTGCCTTCTTTCGCGTGGTTGAGCGCGTTTCGCCGGTTGGGCAGGCGACCCAGCGCGTGCGCGGCTCTGGAAGTCCGCTCGGTTTGGAAACAGGGTCATTGCGCAACACTCACGTGCCCCCGGTCGACCCGCGTGTAGTATAGACACCGTGCCGCGTCTGCCAAGCCGAGGGAAAACCGAAAATCGAGAATCGAGAATCGAAAACAGAAAGTCGACACGACGCTTGCCGCCAGCGACAATGCCGCGATGATCAGGGCGGGCGTTCTGGTGGCTGGTCTCTTCAAATCTGGAGATTACGAAAGATGAGCAACGCAATGACACGGACATGGATGGCTGCGTGCCTGGTTGGACTGGGCGTCGTGGCCTTGACGGGCAAGGCAAGGGTCGAGGCGTGCGGCGGGTTCTTCTGCCAGCAGCTTCCGATCAACCAGGCCGGCGAGCAAATCATCTTCCGGCGTGACGGCGATCGGGTCACGGCCGTGATCCTCATTCAGTACCAAGGAACCGCGGAGGACTTCTCCTGGGTCGTGCCCGTCCCGGGCGTTCCCGATCTGTCCGTCGGGAGCGATCTGGTGTTTCAGCCGCTCGAATTCGCGACCAGACCGCAGTTCAACCTCATCGTTGAAGGCGAGGAGTGTTTCGACCCGTTTATCTTCGGCTTCGCTTCGCCAACCGCGGAGTTTGACGACGCGAGCGGTGCCGCCGACGACGGCGTCGAGATTCTGGCTCAACAAGACGTCGGACCGTTCGAGATCGTGGTGGTGACCAGCGACGATGCCCAAGCACTCGCCACGTGGCTCGAAGACAACAACTACGACCTCGACGGGCGCGGCGAAGACCTGATCGCACCCTACGTTGCCGAGGGCATGAACTTCGCGGCGCTCCGGCTCAGACAGGACCAGGGCGTCGGAGACATCCAGCCGCTGATCATGAGCTACACAAGCCCCAAGCCGATGATCCCGATTCGCCTGACCGCGGTGGCCGCGGAGCCGAACATGGGCGTCATCGTGTGGATGCTGGGTGAATCACGCGCCGTGCCACTCAACTACCTCTCCGTCGAGCCCAACCTGACGCGGTTGAACTGGTTCTCGGGATCCTTCAACGCCTACGCGAGCTATCAGACGCTGGTAACCGCGGCGATGGACGAGGCCGGCGGGCAGGGATTCGCCACGGACTACGCCGGGAGCGATCTCGACTACATGGGCCAACTCCCTGATGCGGCGCAGTTTCGCAGCGAGATTGACCGCCTGCGGCAGTTGGATACCGCGACGTTCTACTCCGACCTGTTCTTCAACGGTGTGTTTCCGCAAACGAAAGTCCTCGAAATACTCCGGCGCCAGTTGCCGCTTCCCGCGGATGTGCTCGAATCCAACTACGTCGAGGCCGGCGTTTTGAACAGCATCTTCGGCGAGGACGCCGTCACCTCGGCGCGCGAGGCGATCACGACGGAACTTCTCGATACGGTGGTCGTGCCGCTCGAAGAACATCTCGCGGTGTTCGAGGGCAGCCGCTACATGACGCGGCTGTATACGACGCTTTCGCCTGATGAGATGACACTCGACCCGGAATTCGCGTTCAACGCCGACCTGCCGGATCAGCCACTGGAGCGATCTGCGGCGCTCGCCCTCGATTGCGTCCTCGGGCAGACGCGATGGTCGCTGACGCTCGGCGCGGGAACCGGTCGCGATGGGGAGGTCGTCATCGAAGGCATCGGTGATTCGCCGCTCTTCGGACCGCTTCCCGTGATCGATCAACTCGCCGTCGCGACCTCCGCGTCGGTCCGCGAGCAGGGTGACCCGGAGATCGTGACGGCCAACCGGTTCAGCCTGGCCCAGGTCGGCACGGCCAGCGACGGCGGAACCGGCGGAGGAGTCGGCGGAATTGCCGGCCTGCTATCGACCCTGTGCGGCAACGGCATCTTCGCTGGGATGATATTGAGTCTCGCGGGGTTGACTCTGTTCGCCGGGGGGAGACGCGGCGCGGCGTAATTCGCGACCGGCTCCCACGGCGTAAAAAGTAACGGGATCCAGCTTCTGTTGCATCCCGCCCTCTGGGGCGGGTCAGACTCGCACTTCGCTGGATCCCGTAGGCGCGTTTTGATTTCGACGGGCAGGTGTGCCGTGACACGAGCCTGCCCGCGGACATGATGCGTTGGACCAAGTGTCGGTCCACAGTGCGGTGCCTTAGCCAGATGGGGTTTTTCCGAGCCCCGACCGTAGGGGAGGGGACGCGCGGAGACACGCAATCAACCGCTCCATAACGGTCGCAGCTCGGTTCAGGAACACTTCGTAATCTCCGAGACACCGCAATGGCACATTGCAGGTGTGGTACCGGTTTCCAACCGGTGGAATCGATGAGGTTCCTGCGCCGCGAGAGAGACACGGGATCAGGCGAATAGATCGAGGATAGTCCCCGCCTGCTGCTGGGCGATCTTGAGCGTCTTGATTCCGGCGGCGGTGAGCGTCTTGAATCGGGCGAGGTTGCTGGTCTCTTCGGCGAAGTCGGTATCGGCCAAGCGACTTCTACTCTCGGCGAGTTGCGTCAGGGCGACCTCGTTCGAGCGAAGTTGTGGTTCGAGCGTGTTCTTCTGGTACGACCCGATGGTGCCGGCGACGGTCGTCACATCGGTCAGCGCGCTGGCGATAGCGGCCGCAGCCGCTTCAAAGTTCCCGCTGGACATACTGTTGGCCGCGCCGGTCTTGAGCGACTGCACGGCTTGCCGAGCCGACGTCAACTGAGCCTCGGCCTGGGCGTTGCCGTCATTGGGCATATTGAAACCGCCGAGCGAGGACACTGCGTCGGCCGAGATACGTTCCATACTCGACACGATAGAGTCGATCTGAAGCTGATTGGCGGCGATTTCGGCGTTGCTCATCGCGCCGCTGTTGGCGCTCGATACGACAAGACCGTTCAACTCGCTCGCCAGCGACGAGAGTTGACCGACGTGACCATCGGCAATGGCCGCATTGGCGTTGGCCCGTTCGATGGACCGGCTCTCGGCACTGAGCGCCTCGATCTCTGCGGAAAGCCGCTCGATAGCGATCAACGCGGCCGGACCGTCCTTGCCGGAGTTGATCTTCTTTCCGGTCGAGAGCTTGTGCAACGAGTCGTTGAGGCTGGCCTGGTTCCGGTTAAGCTGGAACCGAGCGCCCATCGCGGCGGTGTTTGTAATTGCAGATAGCATGTTACATCGAACTTCGGATATCGACTCGTGAGGGTCAAACAACGAAAGCGCTTCCGCTACATCAGGCGAGTGGCTTCCGTTCTTATGGGCGGCGAAGACCCTCGAGGAGTTCCGCCTCCATGAGGCGGGCGACGGGGTACAGGTTGTGGCGATCGTCCCAGTAGGGTGAACGGCGGTAGAAGAAGTTGATGCGCTGCCACGGGTCCGCCGCAAACTCGGCGTCTTCGCCGAGGCGTTTCTCGAAGGCGAACTTCAGGTCCGGGTCGTGGCGCATCATCTCCCGGGCGATCGGTTCGAACCGATAAATCTCCGCATACTCCTTACGCTCGAAGATCGCGTTGAAAAACCCCCACGCCACCAGCGAATCGGCGGCGCCCGGCTCCAGCAGATGCACCGCGATCCTGGCCCGCGGCTGATTCAGCGGCACCACGAGTGTGCCCTTGGCAAACCGCGCCGTTCGCGTCTCCGTGACGGTCGTGTACTGCGGCCGGTGGCGGCCTTCATACGGTTCGGCGGCGAAGGTCACTTCTTCGAATCGATAAGTCTCGACCGGCAGAGTTTGCGCAACGTCCATCTCCCAAAAACGCACGCCGTGCAGTTCGAGTCGGTCACGCACGAACGCCCACTGCGGCGGGACGAGGTAAGCGACGGCCGGTGCGATAGATTCCTCGACGCGCACGCGGTCGGAGTAGGTCGTCTCGACGTCGATTGGCTCGGAGCCGTAGACGGGGATCTCCGTGCCGACGATGTCGCTCATCCGCCGCGTCGTCTTGACGCCCTTGAACGTGAACGGCTCGGGGTGCTCGTCCGAGGCAAAACGCAACGGAACCCGTCCGTCGTCATCGGCGCCGCGCGACTTCAAGGTCCGCGCGTCGGCCGCCTGAATCGCGTCGCGTAGCGACCCCGCGTCGCGGTGCAGCGCCTCGAGCGTGTGCAGCAGGAACGCGTGCGTTGAGCGGACGCGGGCCTCGAACGGCTTGAGGGCGTGCGCTTCCAGGAGGATCGAAGGCCGATTACACAGCGCACCGTACCCGGTCGAAAACCGCGGCGGCATCGCCCCCGGACCAGTCACACCCTCCGCGGGGTCGCTTCGGTCGCGCAGACCGAAGTAGGGCATCGTGTGGTGCCCGTCCGCGGCCATGGCGGGTAAAACCTGCGGCAAGAGCCGCTCGGTGACCCAACGCGCGACGGTGGGGTCGGTGTCCTCATGCGTCGTCGCGGCGTAGAGCAGGACGTATTGATGATCGCTTCCGTCGGTCGTGTGGTTGTCGAAGAACAGATCCGGCCGCCATGTGTTCCAGAGGCGAAGCCAATGCCGCATTTCGACCGTGTCGGACTTCAGGTAATCGCGGTTGAGGTTGAGGTTCGTCGCGGTCACGCGCCAACCCATCTCGTCGGGTCCGTCCTGATTGACCCGGTTGTAACGCCCCCATCGCTCGTGCCCGTCGACGCTGAAGATCGGCACAATGAGGACGGTGACGTGTTCGAGCAGCGCCGGACCGTCCGCTGAAAACGCGATATCTCGCGCCAACGCCAGGCTCGCTTCCTTGCCGGCGCACTCACCGGCGTGGATGCAGTTTTGCAGGAGCACGACCAGCTTGCCGCTCCGCCGCGCGGCTTCCGGCGTGAACGTCTTGTCGCTCGACAGGATGAGCAGCGGCATCTCCCGCCCCTGCGGGCTCCGGCCGAACGTGCCGTACTCGGCGAGCGGAGTGGCGGCCGCAAAGCGCCGACAGTATTCGACGGTCTCGGCGTAGCTGCTCGTCTTGCGGTAGTTCGTTCGTTCAGCGGTCGTTCGCCAGTTGTCGCCCGCGGCAAACGCGCTCGACAGCGCGATCACGGCCGCCACAATAACCCGACATGTTCTTACCATCGATGCCGTCCTTCGCTTCATTGTGATTCACTCGCCCGCCGGGCATTCTACGGCGTGAGTCCGCGCACGGAACCCTCTGGCACACCGCGTAGTATCCGGTTACGCTCGCATGCGTACCTTGCGCCGGTCATCGACCCTCAAGGCAGAGGCGGCATCCGGGATTCCAGGGATGCGTAAGGGCCCGCGAGAGACATGCGTAATTGGCCGCAAGAGAGAAATGTGATCGTGGACGTAACATCCGCGCTAGGCCCGGCCTTCAGGCCGGGTGACGGTACGGCATACGCCCCTCCCCCCGCTCGCCTCACCCGCCGTGAACGGCGGGCCTAGTGTAGTGTCTTAGAATTGATGACGCTTTCCTGAACCGAGCCGCAACCGTCAGGGAGGGTGTGACCATTCCTTGTGGCAGAGTGCCTCAGCCGCATTGGGTAGGGCGGGTTTTACCCGCCGCAATGGTGCAAGAAGGCGGGTGGAACCCGCCCTACCCTTGGCATGCCACAATTGCTGGTCACACCCCGTCAGGGAGCGCTTTCTCTGGGCCGCTCCCTAAGGATCGCGGTTCTGATAGAATGCTATCTGGATGAGGCACTGCGCCAGCGCGGCGCCCCGAAACACCCAGATGAACCCAAGAGGGGCAGGGTGCCGACCATCGCAGCGGGTAGACGTTAGTGACCCTAAGACCGGGGAGTTATGAAATGCAACGCTCGAAACTGATCGCATGCCTGTTAGTGCCAATGGCGGGCACTGTCGCAACAGCTCAAGACGTCAAGTACGAGAAGTACCAACTGCCCAACGGGATGCCCGTCATCCTGCACGAGGATCACACGTTGCCGGTCGCTTGCGTGAACCTCTGGTATCACGTCGCGTCAAAAGACGAGACAGCCGGCAGGAGCGGTTTCGCTCATCTCTTCGAACATCTCATGTTCATGGGCACGGAGCGCGTGCCCGGTTCCGATTTCGACAACATCATGGAGGCCGGTGGCGGCTGGAACAACGCGTCGACCAGCGAAGACCGCACCAATTACTTCGAGATGGGACCGTCGGAATTGCTGCCCGCGCTCCTCTGGCTCGAAGCCGATCGCCTGGAGGGCCTTGGAACGGCCATGACGCAGGAGAAGCTCGACAAGCAGCGCGCCGTCGTGCGTAACGAACGGCGCCAAAGCTACGAAAACGCCCCGTACGGCAAGAGCGAGCTACGCGTTTACGAGTTGATGTTCCCGCCCGGGCACCCCTATCACATTCCGGTGATCGGCACCCATGCCGATCTCGAAGCCGCGACGGTCGACGACGTGAAGAACTTCTTTGCGACGTACTACGTGCCGAGCAACGCGTCGCTCGTCGTCGCGGGCGACTTCGATCCGGTGGAGATCAAGCCGCTCATCGAAAAGCTGTTCGGCACCCTGCCCCGAGGATCGGACGTGATTCACGCGCATGCCGACCCCGTGACGCTCGACGCCGTGACGCGCATCACCGAGACCGACCAGGTGCAGTTCGCGCGGACCTCGATGGTCTATCACAGCCCCGCGCATTTCGCGGAAGGCGATGCCGAGGCGGACCTGACCGCGACCATCCTCTCCGCCGGGATTTCGAGCCGGCTTTATCAGAAGCTGGTCTACGAGAACGAACTGGCCACCGACGTGTCGGCCTATCAGGTATCGATGCTGCTGGGGTCGTTATTCTACATTCAAGCCACGGCGCGCCCGGGGGTCGAGTTGGACACCATTGAGGGCGCGATCGACGCGGCCGTCGCCGAGTTCTGCGCCAAGGGACCGACGCCGGAGGAACTCGAACGGCAAAAGGCACAGATCGAGTATCAGGCGGTCTCGCGACTGCAGTCGATTCTGACGAAGGCGGACCGGCTGAATCAGTACGATTTCTACTTCGGCGAGCCGAACGCCTTCGCCCGTGATCTCAACCGCTACCGAAACGCGACGACCAAGGGCGTTCGCACGTGGGCACAGAAGATCCTGACGCCCGACGCCCGGCTCATCATGCGCGTGATTCCTGAGACCCGCGTGACCGGCGTCAACCCGCGCGACGCGAAGCCCGCCGCGGCGGCGAGCCGTCAGTTCTCTCCGATGGAACCGACCACGATGACGCTGTCGAACGGCGTGACCGTCCATCACTGGCAGCGTAGCGAAATGCCGCTGGTGGCGGCCACGATGCTCCTGCCGGCGGGTTCGACGTGTGACCCGCCCGCGAAGTCCGGCGTATCGACCCTTGTCGCGAAAATGTTGGACGAAGGAGCGGCCGGGCGCAGCGCGATCGAATTCTCCGACGCACTTGACCGCCTCGGGGCGACGTTCCGCGCGACGACCAGTCTGGAATCAACACGGGTGACCCTGTCGGTGTTGTCGCGCAACTTCGAGAGCGCCATGGAACTCTACGCCGACGCCATCCTGCGCCCGGACCTCGACGCGAAAGAATGGGACCGCGTCCACGACCTGCACGTGCAGGGCTTGATCCAGGCCCAAGATCGACCTCGATCCGTCGCCAACACCGTGGCCATGCGAGCGTTCTTCGGAGACGACCACCCCTACAGCAGGCCCACGTCGGGAACCCCCGAAACCGTCGGCGGCTTGACCCTCACCGACGCCAAGACCTGGTACCGGAGAACTTATCAACCCAAGGATGCGGTCTTCCTGGTGGCGGGGGATCTGACGGCCGAGCAGGTGAAATACCATCTCGAGAAGAGCTTCGGCGCGTGGCGGGCGGCGCCGGGCGTCGCACCGCCATCGCAGCCGCGGTACGGCGATCCGGCCAACAAGCGACTCCGCGTCGCGGTCGTTGATCGCCCGAATGCCGTACAGACGGTGATTCGGTTCACCATGCCCGCTTCGGGCTACTCCGATCCGAATCGGCCCGCGCTTGAATCGCTCAACACGATCATGGGCGGCAGCTTCACCAGTCGCCTGAACCAGAACCTCCGCGAGGAGCACGGATACACCTACGGCGCGCGGTCGGGCTTCTCGATGAACCCGTCGGCCGGCTACCTCACCGCCTCATCGAGCGTTCGGGCGGACGTGACCGGTGCCTCCGTCGCCGAGTTTCTCAAGGAGTTCGCGGCCATCCGCGCCGGCGACGTGTCGCTCACGGAAGCGGGCAAGGCGTCGGCCACGCGGCGCATGCGGTTGGTTCAGTCGTTCCAGGGGCTTAACGGAATCCTGGGCACGGCAGCGACGCTGGTGCGCAACGGCCGGCCGTTCAGCGCCATCGGAGAAGAGTTGGCCGCCATCGGTCGGATCAACGCCGATGATCTGAATCGGCTTGCCCCGGGCGCCGTGCCGCTGGAGAATGCCCTGCTGGTGTTGGTTGGCGACAAAAACGAGATTCTCAGGCAACTCGGAGAGGTCGATCTGCCGACACCGGTAGAGTTGACGGTTACCGGGGATCCGGCCGGCGAGTAGCATTCGCAACGGAGACGCACGCCATGAAACGAGTCCGGGGATTCACCCTCATCGAATTGCTGGTGGTGGTCGCGATCATCGGCCTGCTGCTTTCGATCCTGATGCCCTCGCTCCGCCGGGCGCGAGACCAGGCCAAGCAGGTCAAGTGTCAGGCATCCTTGCGTCAGATCGGGGTGGCGTTTGAAGCGTACGCGAGCAATCATCGTTCGTGGTATCCTTCGTGGTCGGCGTGGCATGTGTGGGGGTTCTTCGGCACCGAGGCGGACGGCACCAACGGCGACAGCGAAGGCCCCGCGTGGACCGAACGACTGAAGGACGACGGATCGCTGCCGAGCATCGAGATTTACACCTGCCCGAGCTTCCCGACGCACCTGCCCATCACCTATTTTCAGACCGCCTACGCGGCGTGGGGGCGTCACCAGCGGCGCAGCACGCTCCAGAGTTGGGTTCGTCATCCGTCCGCGTTCGTCATGAGCGGGGACTGCACCAACCCGTTCTTCTACGTCCCGCCATTCGGGAACAACCCCGTGGAGGCGCGCGACGACGCGGACATGGACAACGCCTCCTTCCCCTGCCTCGACTGGTCAAACACGATTCACCGCGAGAAGAACAACGTGCTGTTTGCCGACGGACACGTGACGGCGTACTCCGAGTTCAAGAAGACGGAAATGACACTGGATACGCAGGATCGGGGTGTGGCTTGGGGTGAACTGGCGGAGCCCGAGCAGCCCTCGGCGACCCCATGAACCGTGCGCCCCACCGTCATCCGGCGCGCCTATCGCTAACCACCTGCGTCGCCGTCTTCATCGGGTGTACGCTGCCGTCTGCCGCCCAGCACCCCGGCGACGATCTCGACCGAGCGCTGCAATCCGTGGGGCTCACACGCCGGGCGATCCGCATCGACCCGGTCGACCTGAACACCTTTGACCAACAGCCGCGCCGCCTGCCGATCGTCGAGTGGGCGCTCGCCAATCCCCTCAAGACGCCTGTTCTTGCCGACTACATCGCCGACAAATGCAGCATTTCTGACCCCGCCGGCGGCGTCGACGTGCTCGCCCAGATTTCGCGATGGCTCGGTAAGGTCGTTCGTCGCGGGTTGATCGGAGACCCGCTGGAGCGCGCCCGCCGACTCGCCGACGGCGACGACGCCCTGAGCGCAGCCCTCGAACGAACCTACCGTCTGGGCGGCGCGGA
>JAJDDR010000176.1 GCA_029260255.1 Phycisphaerae bacterium | reverse complement strand
AGCCAACCGAAAACGAAAGGCAGCGTACCGAGCCCCGCGCACAGCAGCGGCGCGTACAGACACAGCCGGCGGCGCGTTCTACGAGAGACCGCCGGGCGATCGCGCAACGCCGCATGAGGCTCGTTCGAGTTCATGCTCATTGCCGGGATGAAGCGGATGCCAGAATAACTTCGCGCAGGGTGGGGAGTCGCGCTCCCGCGCCGGCCGCCGCCTGTCTTGTGGCGACGACGATCTGCCCGTTGCGCAACGCGCTCGCGCCTTCGGGCGTCTTGGTCATCGCCTTGGCCGCGTCCCGGGTCACCTTGATCTGTGTCTTCAGGTTGTTGAGTGGCTTGATTCCTTTCGCGGTCTGGTACTTGCGCGAACGCTTCGTGTCGCGGCGCCCCTTCTTCTTCTTGCTCTTCGGTTTATCTGCAACGCTCTTGCCGTCGTCGGGGGGTTGGTATCTTGCCAGAAGGACGCGCCGCGACGACAGCGACTCGAGCTCGGCGCGGAGGTCTTCATACGGCAGGTCGGTCGTGACGTAGCGCACCGTGGGAACGCGCCCCGCCCAATTCGGTCGCATGGTGTTGATGTCGTAGACGATGCGCCCGGCGTCATCCACGATCGTCGGAAAGAGGCACGGCTTCACACCCGCGTCGCGCGCGTCGATCAGGATGACGAAGTCCGAAACATCGACGCGGCGTTCGCTCAGCGTCAAGCGCTCGCGGCCGCCGCGCGCGACTTTCGCCCGTTGATCGCCGACGAACACCTCGGCCACACCCTCGACGCCCCACAGCGGGCATTCGATGACCACGCGACATTCCTTCTTATCGGGATCCCAGGTGCTGCTCAACTTGGTGAAACCCTTGATGGTTCCTTCGATACGCACGCGACCGTCGCGAACACCGCCGAGGCTTCCGGAGGCGTCGACGGAAATGCCGGCGGCCAGCGCGACGGCGTTTCGCAGCGCGACGACTACGGCAGCTCTATCGGCCTCGAGTTTACCTTGGGCCGACGCGCGCTTGCCCACGCCACGACCTTCGACCCGGATGTACCCGTGTGTCCAGTCGATCTCGCGCGTCTCGTTACGATCCGTTTGCTGGATGAACTCGCTGACGCCGTCGGGCAAGAGCGCGACGTCCGGCGGCGCGGACGCGTCGAGAGGTTCGGGCGGTCGCCGCCGGGTCTGCTGCGTGATCCGAACCTCGGTAGGACCCGCGCAACCGGCGAGCGTGTGCAGCATAAGCCCGAACGGCACCGCGAAAACCACTCGATTCATCTTCATTGTAAACCGTCCACTCCGCCCTGTCAGATGCCGGTGAGCCGAACCGCGTCGCGGCCTACGCTCACACCCATCATTGCGCCGCCGATGGGCATTGTCCACTCCCGCTTGAAGTATGCCAAGGACCGGGCGAAAACCACCACCAAGTCCGCGAAACGCGCCGACAAACTCTGTCGCCCGCGATCAGTTAAACACTTGAACCACCTTGCGCAGACCGCTATCGTGGAGTGTGCCGTCGGCGGGACCGTTGCATGTTTCGCTCGGCACCGCGTTGAGATCCTCGAAGGACGGAAGCGATGTCCGATTGCCGATTCCGTGATCGTCCCTGCAGCGGGAGAATCCTGCATGCGGCGTCCAATCCGCGCGACCTCATCACGAGCGCCGCTGTGTTGCTGATCCTACTTTGCGCAGCGTTTCCCGCCGCGGTTCGCGCGGGAGACACTGTGGCGTGCTGCGTCGCCGACGGTGGGTGCGTGGACGCCACCACCCAGGATTGCGCCGATCTTGGGGGCACTCCGACGGGGGCGCCCGAGTGCCTCGAGCCGCAGGCTTGCTGTCATGCGGCGGACGACTGCCGCAACCTCGACCCCGGGTGCTGCGAACTCATGGGCGGGTTGCCCAACGAAGATGTGTGCGAGACGGAGATCCAGGCTTGTTGCCTCGAGGACGGCAATTGCCGGATGATGACGCTGCGGTGTTGTCAACGCCTCTTCGGCATTCCGTTTCCGGGCGTGTGTGGGCAGCGCCAGGCCTGCTGCCGATTTCCCGGTGAGTGCTTCGACCTTCACCCCTTGTGTTGCCAGGACGCGGCCGGGACATCCCAAGGCGACGGAACGACGTGCGCCGTCGATGGCTGCCCGCCTCCGCCGTTTGTCGTGCATGGCGAAGGCCTGCCGGGCGAGACTCGGCCTTGCTCGGGCTACATCGATCCGCGTGGCGAGAGCAGCAACGGTGTCGACCTCGATCGCGGTATCTCGGAGATCACCATCGTGTTCAGCGAGCCGGTGTTCGCAACGTTCGGGGGCGGCGGTGGTCCGCTGACGACGTCCAACTTCGCGGTCGGCGAGACCGGCGGAGGCGTCCCGCCGGTGACCGCGTCGATCGACGCGACGAACAACCCGGAGATCAAAGTGACGCTCGACCGCCCGATCACTCCCGGCGAGTGGACCACGATCTTCGCGATCGTCCAAAACGAATCTGGCGTCCGCATCGAGAATCTCGGCGATCTGGGAGCGGTCGACGAACCCGACCGCGTGGACATCGGTTTCCTTCCGTGCGATGTCGATCAGGACGGTGCGGTCTCGCCGTTCGACCTGCTGCGATTTCGTCAATTGGTGAACGAGATCGTGTCGCCCGCATGCGGTCAAATCGAAGACTACACGGACATGAACCGCAACCTGGATGTGGACCCGTTCGACCTGCTGGTCTTCCGCTCACTCGTCCACGGCGTGAGCCCCCCCGCCACGCGGGCGTGGGCGGGCGAAGCGCTGAGCGGACCGCGACCTTAGCGAGTGTCCGCAAGCTCCTTTGGCGAAAGAACTTATCGGACGCCTCGCGCCACACCATTCGTGGACTTGATTAATTAAGCATATCGATATATGTATATACGTAATTGAACGGAGGGTCGACGTGACGCTTTCTTTAACAGGCGAGTACGGCGTTCGGGCGGTTATGGAGTTGGCTCGGCATCCCGACGCGTGGCCCATGCCGCGTACGCGGATTGCCGAGGGGGCCGACATTCCCGCTCGCTATCTTTCGCGGATCCTCACCGATCTGGTGCGGGCGGGCGTCCTCGATGCATCGCGGGGAAAGCGCGGCGGCTTCCGCTTGGCACGGTCGGCATCGGACATCTCTCTGTACGACGTCCTGTCCCCGTTTGAGCGTTTCGAGTCGGACCGCTGTCCGTTCGGCAGCGGTGCGTGCGGCGAAGCGAACCCGTGCGAGGCGCATAACGGCTGGAAGGAACTCGTCGAGCATCAGCGTCGGTTCCTTCGGCGTACGACCGTCCACGATATTTCCAAAAACGCACAAGGCAACGGGGCAGAAGTGAGTAGCACTCGCGAGTCGGCGTCTACCAGCGTGGAGCGCCGGGGCGTGCTCGGATAATACCAGTTTGGAGGTTGGCGAGGCGATGGCTTCAGACAAACGACCGGTGGTTCTCGGAACCAGTACTCAAATCGACGCGGCGGCTGAATGGCGACACCCGCTTACCGGGTTGACGCTGGCACTTCTGCTCTTCGAAACGTTGACGGGGCTGGCGGTCTATTTTCTGCCGTTCTCCGTATTCAACCAATTCGGCGTGTTGTGGCACACCGCGATCGGCGTGCTGATGACGGTCCCTGTCGGTTGGTATCTCGTGCGTCACTGGTTGATGCGGTATCGCGGCAGGTTCAGTCACTACCAGTTCCTCGGATACCTTACGGCCGTCTTGACCATTGCCCTGTTCGTGAGCGGGTTCGTCCTGACGTGGCAGTCGGCGATGGCGACGCGGATCAGCTACACGTGGGACCAGGTGCACGTGGTGACGGGGTTTGTGTTCATCTTCGCGGTGCTGGCGCACACCATCATGCTGTGGATTCGCCGAACCAACGCGCCGGAGGCAGTCGCGGCGATGAGCCGTGCGAAGCGTTCGTTTCTCACTCAGGTGGGGGGCATCACGGCGGTCGCGCTGCTGGTGCACGCGGGGTCGGTGGGTTTGTATTCGGCACCGGAGATCAACAACGAGTTTCCGGCGGACTACAGTTGGAAGTTTGGCAAGGACCGCCCGTTCGCACCGAGCCTGGTTCAAACCGCAAGCAACTGGGCGTACGATCCGACCACGATGTCGGGCTCTCGCGGGTGCGGATCGAGCGGTTGCCACAGCGATATCCTCGAGGAATGGGAGCCCAGCGCGCACCGCTACTCGTCGTCTGACGTCGCCTTCCAAGCCGTTCAAAAACTGATGCTCGACGATGTCGGCGCGGAGGCGACACGGTACTGCGCCGGCTGCCACGACCCGATCGCGCTTCTGTCGGGCAACAAGAACGTCAACGTCGAGGGTCTGACGTCGGTGGGCGCCGACGAGGGCATCTCCTGCACGATTTGCCACACGATCACGCAGACGGATGTCCGGGGCAACGCGGATTACACGGTGGCGCAGGTCGCGCGATACGTCGGCGAGACCGCCAAAGGCGAGTTGAACAAGTGGGTCAGCGATTTCCTCATCAGGGCGTATCCCCAGCAGCACAAGGAGAGCTTCGCCCGCCCGTTGTACAAGACCGCCGAATTCTGCGGGGCGTGCCACAAACAATTCATCGATGAGGAGGTCAACCAGATCGGCTGGGTACAGCTTCAAAACCAGTACGACAACTGGCGTAAGAGCCGCTGGTACACCGAAGGCGACGCGACCAAGACGGTCACCTGCCGCGAGTGCCACATGCCGCTGAACGACTCGACCGACCCCGCGGCGGGCGACGAAGGCGACTACAATCGGGTCCCCACCGACGGAAAGCACCGCTCGCACCGCTTCCTGGCCGCCAATCAGGTGATTCCCATTCTGATGGACCTGCCCGGCGGCGCGGAACACGTGCGGCTGACCGAGGCGTGGCTGCGCGGCGAAATCGAGATACCTGAAATCGAGGAGAAATGGACGGCCGGTCCGGTCATTCGCCTCGATTTGTTCAACGATAAGGAATCGGTCAAACCCGGCGAGCAGGTCGATCTGCGCGTGGTGATCACCAACAACAAGACGGGGCACGGTTTCCCGACCGGCCCGCTTGACATCATCCGCAGTTGGGTCGAGCTGACGGTGAAGGACGAGAAAGGCACCATCGTTCACCAGTCCGGCCAACTCGACGAAACCGGTATGATGGCCAAGGATGCCATGGTCTTCAAGGCAGAGGGCATCGACCGCTACGGCAACGACATCGATCGCCACAACCTTTGGGAGATGGTCGGGGCGCGGTTCAAGCGTGCGTTGTTCCCCGGTCAGAGCGATTCCGAGACGTATTCGTTCGCCTGCCCGGGGATGGTGGCACCGGCGGTGGAGGAACCCGGTGAGGAAACTCAGGAGATGCCGTTCGCGGCTCCCGACGCGCCGGGCGAGTTGTACGTTTCGGCGGTCATCAAGTACCAAAAGGCCGACGCCGCTTTCCTGGATAAGCTGTTCGGCAGTAACGCCGGCATCCGTACGCCGATCACCGAGATGGCGAGCGATTCCCTGGTCATTCGCGTGGAGCGCTGAGCGTGCCGCAGTGGAACAAACGTCATCGTCTGGTGGCCCGGTGGACGGTCGCGAGCATGGTGATCGTGCTGGGGACGATTTCCTGGACGCTGGCGAGCCGCACGACGGAAGAAGCGGTGCTGCCCGGCGCGAAGGTCGACGGTCTGACGTCGACCCTCACGCGTGATCCGGCGTCAACCCCGACGCCGATCCGATTCGAGGACGTCGCCGAAAGCATGGGTGTCACGTTCCGGCACTTTCCGGTCGAGCGCATGTCACTCTTGCCCGAGGACATGGGCTCCGGCGTGGCCGTCGGGGACTACGACGATGACGGTTGGCCGGACGTGTACGTGGTCAACTGCTCCGGAAACGTAGCGCCCAGCGGGCGGCGGGACGAACACGACGGACGGGCGCGACTCTACCGCAACATCGAAGGCACTCGATTCGAGGATGTCACGGAGGAAGCAGGTGTCGGCCTGGTCGGGTTCGGCATGGGCGCCGCGTGGGGCGACTACGACAACGACGGTGACCTGGACCTCTACGTGACTGCCTACGGCGCCAACGTATTGTACGAGAATCGGGGGGACGGCACGTTCGGGGACATCACCGAACGCGCCGGTGTTCAGGACGACCGGTTCAGCGCCGGCTGCTCCTGGGCGGACTACGATCGCGACGGCGATCTCGATCTCTACGTTTGCAACTACGTCGACTTCGTCTACCGCGAGTCCGACCGGACCGCCAACCAGCGACAGTACGCCACCGAACAGCCCTTCACCATCAACCCGTCCTCCTACAAAGCGCAGGCCAACGCGCTGTTTCAAAACGACGGAGACGGCACGTTCGTCGACGTTGCCGAGACCGCGGGTGTCGACGACCCCCGAGGGCGCGGGCTGTCCGCCGCGTGGGTCGACATGGACAACGACGGCTGGCCGGACCTCTATGTCGCCAACGACGTCTCGAACAACGGCGTCTTTCACAACCTGCGCGACGGCACGTTCGCCGACATAGGCCCGCCTTCGCTGGCGGCGGACTACCGTGGGGCGATGGGCATCGCCATCGGCGACATCGACGGCGACATGGACGAGGACATCTTCATCACCCACTGGATCGCTCAGGAGAACGCCCTCTTTCGCAACATGGCGATAGACGCCCACATCGGGAGTGCCACCTCCGAACAGAAAATCTGGTTCATGGACGGCGCGGACGAATGCGGTTTCGGACAGATCTCGCTGGACATGGTCGGCTGGGCCAACGGGTTCTGCGATTTCGACAACGACGGTCGGGACGACCTCTGGCTGGTCAACGGCAGCACGCTCGAGCTGGCGGAGGATCACAGCAAGATGGAAACCCAGCCCCCCTTTCTCTTCTGGAATCGCGGCGCGGAGGGATTTGTGGACGTCGCCGAAACCGCGATGGGCGCGTCCTACGGTCCGATCGTCGGTCGAGGCGGCGCGCACATCGACTTTGACGGTGACGGCAGCGTCGATTGGATCGTCCTTCAGCACGGCGGCGCGTTGAAGGTCCTGAAAAACGTCTCCGCGCGGTCCGGGCACTGGCTGGCGGTCGACCTGCGACAGGAGGAAGCCAATACCCGCGCGATCGGCGC
>JAJDDR010000175.1 GCA_029260255.1 Phycisphaerae bacterium | reverse complement strand
GCGATCCGCCGCCCGGTGGCGTGGAGGACGGTGACCCGGATGGCGACGGCGTCTGCGGAAACTCCGACAACTGCCCCGATGTTCCGAACGAAGATCAGTTGGACGCCGATCACGACGGCGTCGGTGATGCATGCGACGGGTGTCCTTACTCTTCTAGCGATGACGCAGACGACGACGGCATCTGCGGCAATCTGGACAACTGCCCGTACATTCCCAACGCCGATCAGTCGGACGTCGACAACGACGGCGTCGGTGATGCATGTGACGTGTGTCCTTACGATGCTGCCAATGACTCAGACGACGATGGCATCTGCGGTAACCTGGACAACTGTCCGAACATCCCCAACAGCAATCAGACCGATGCCGATGGCGATGGCTCGGGCGACGCCTGCGATGTATGCCCCTACGACTTCAACGACATCGATACCGATGGGGACGGAATCTGTGGAGACCTGGATAATTGCCCGAATACTACGAATCCCGGCCAATCCGATTCGGACCTCGATGGCACCGGTGATGCGTGCGATGTATGCCCCTCTGATTTCGACAACGATGCCGACAGCGACGGTGTGTGTGGCGACATCGACAACTGTCCCGGCAACGTAAACCCCAGCCAGGCCGATGCGGACGGCGACGGCGCGGGGGACGCTTGCGATCCGTGCCCGTTCGATGCCGACAACGATGCTGATTTCGACGGCCTGTGTGGCGACGTGGACAACTGTCAAAGCCTCGCGAACCCAATTCAGCGCGACGCGGACCACGACGGGATCGGAGACTTGTGCGACCACTGTGCGTACGACGCAGAGAACGACGTGGACGGCGACGGCGTCTGCGGAAACTTCGACAACTGTCCAGGTGCCTGGAATACCTCACAGATCGACACGGACGGAGACGGTGCCGGCGACATTTGCGACGGCTGCCCGAACGACCCCGATGATGACGCCGATGCCGACGGTGTGTGTGGCGACGTCGACAACTGCCCGGATGATGTGAATGCGGTTCAAACCGACACTGACGGCGACGGAGCCGGCGATCCGTGCGATCCGTGCATCGTCGATTTCGCCAACGACGCGGACGGAGACGGCTTGTGCGAAAACGTGGACAACTGCCCAAGCTCGGCCAATGCCGACCAGATTGACGCGGATGGTGACGGGAGCGGCGATGCCTGCGATTCGTGCCCTCTGGATTTCGACAACGACGCCGACCGTGACGGCATCTGCGGCGACGTGGACAATTGCCCGGACATCCCCAACAGCGATCAGGCCGACGCGGACAATGACGGTGCGGGCGATCTGTGTGACGACACGCCGTCTCTCACGGGCGACGGCGAAGACGGCGACCCCGAGGGCGCGCCGGAAGGTCCGAATGATCCATTCGAGGCTGAATCGACGCTCGAGGGCGACGACGACTTCGAGTGGGGTAGTGGCCACGATGATGCCGACTTCGCGCCCGAACTCCCCGGCTCGCAGGCGAACTCCGGCAACGACTCGGAATTGCTCGAAACGACCCAGTCCGCAGACGCTGCCGACGACGCAACTGTGACGACAGACGCTCCGGCTGCACAGACCGTCCCCATATGCGGCACGCTGGGTGTCGTGGGCCTGGGCTTGTTCTCGTTCGCGGGGGTGTTTCTGGCGCGTTGTGGGCCGCGCGCGTCCGCCGCCGCGCGACGCCCGCAATCAATGCCCGGTGAGGCTCGCCGCGTCACGTCTTGTCCGACGCGCGCGTGAGCATCCGATGGACCCATCGCGCGGCCCAGCGGTGCGGGCGGCGCCGAGACACGACGATCATGCCTGCAAACACCATGAGAATCGTTGCCGTGTTCGGTTCGGGGACGACCTTGATGGGCGACGGGTCGCCAGCGATCACCTTGACAGCCGAGCCATCCGAGGCGTTGCTAACTGCGGCGTTCGGCACCAGGCTAAACACGCCAACTTCAGTGCCGGTGAGGGTCACGCTGGCGACCTCGAGCCGCCCACCGTAAGGAACGAGCATTGTGGCGCAGCTCGTGTGGGGATCGGGCAGATCGGACAGGGCACACTGATCGGTCGGGTCGTTCAGTTTGCCGAGCCACTGAAAGTCGGAGACGACCAGTTGCGGATCGGTGGATTGACCGTTCTTGGGGTCACCGTCGAAGTCGAAGGCAATGCGATTGACGAGTATGGCGAATGCGTCGGTCGCGGTGAGTGAGATGACGACTTTGGTTGTTTCGCCGACAGTGATTATTGATGGACTGACGGACAGAATGACGTCGGCCGTCGAAGTTGTGGCGATGCAGCCAAGGACGAATGTGAACGATGCGAACGCTGCGCGCATGGTTCTCTCTCCGCCCGCCTCTTTTTGGAATCAGCCTCGCAAACCCCAGGTCGATTTGGCACTTGGGATAGGCTATTGAACTCTATGGCGCGCATCAGTCTCGGGTCAAGCGCGGACCGGCAAACGACGGATGAGAGTGGCGGTACCGCTGCCCTCCGTGTAGGCGGGTTTCACCCGCCGCACTCGTCGTCGTGCGAATAGGGTCATCGCAACGATTAGCAGTGCCGCCGTCGCGGGCTCCGGGACTTCGCAGACGGTGAACGAGTCGCTTCCCTCAGCGAGCGCCAGCGGGAATCCGTCACCGCTGAAGATCTGCGGATTCGTGTGTTGGACGACGCAACCAGAACCAGTCAGGTGGACCGTCAGCGTTGCCAACGCCACGGGAAGAGGCAGGGCGAACCCCGGAAAGAACAGGATCGCCGCCGGGTTGGGCAGGTTGTTGTTGGTGAGCCACAGGCCTGGGTCCTGCATCGGCTCGGCGAACATGAAGTCGCTCAGCGTAATGATCTCGTTGGTAACGCCCCCGCCGCCGCCGGACTCGCCTTCGAACGCGAACCCGCCTCCGGCAATGTCAACCTCGCCGTCCAGAGCACTCACAACGATCGTGATCGTTGTCGTGTCGTCGATACCGAGATCGATGATATCCGGCGTTGACGGGTCCAGGTCGATGTCGCTCTCGTACGTGATGAGGACCTCGGCGCTTGCGGCAGTCGCGAGCGCGCCGGACAGAACAACCAACCCGAACGTTTGAGCGCGTCTTGATCTGAACATCTCTCTTATCTCCTACCGCGTTGGCCGATCACCGACGAATGCACGAGCCACGACTCGTCATGCTGAGCGCAGCGAAGCATCTTGCCACGGTTTCAGCAAGATCCCTCGCGGTGCTCGGGATGACGAAAACCGGCTTTGCCTCACTTCGGACAGCACCGACTGGCGACGCGCCCGCGTGTGCCGCGTTCGGCGTTGCGCGCACATGGATGTAGCGGTGACGAGAAGCATCGCCGACGTTGGCTCGGGGATCCCGTTGACGGTGAACGAATCACTGCCCTCCGCTAGGATAATCGGGAGTTCGCCGTTATCGACGATGTTGAGCGGCCCCGTCTCTTGAACCACGATTCCGAAATCGGCGAGCGTCACCTCGAACGTCGCTAGTGTCACGGGAGAGGGCAGCCCTGCGGCCGGAAGGAACGCGACCGTCGCGGGGTCGGGCAAGTCGTTGTTCGTAAGCCACCAATTCGGATCCTGCATCGGATCAGCGAACAGGAAGTCGCTTACCGTGAGGAACCCGTTAACGACGACGGTGTTCGCCCCCTCGCCAACGGGCGTTCCGGCGAATCTGAATCCGGCGGCGAGGATGTCGCCCTCGTCGCCCAGTGCAGTCAGCATGATCGTGATCGTGGCCGTCTCCAACGTGTGAAGATCGATGATGTCCGGCGTTGACGGGTCCACGTCGATGTCGCTCTCGTAGGTGATGAGGACCTCGGCGCTTGCAGCAGTCGCGAGCGCGCCGGACAGAAGAACCAACCGGAACGTTTGAGCGTGTCTTGATCTGTGCATCTCTCTATTCTCCCAAGCCTTGGACTGGTGAAATGACTGAACGGCATTCTAGCCGAAACGCCAGCGGAAAACACCGTGTATTGTGCTCAATTGAGTGGTTTTTCCAGGATTCGCGCATCCGGTCCCGGTGTTGCCACTCGCCTGAATCGATGTGTAATCCGAGCCGCGCCCGTGAGGAAGCGGTTGACTGCGATATTCAGTGTCTTGCGCACACCCGCTCCCTTCTGACGGTCGCGGCTCGGTTTATTCCGCCCCGTCGAATAACGCGCGTCGGAGCGCTGGTCGAGGGCGGCTGGGCCACATGTCAACGTCCGGCACGGGGGCCCGGCGCTGCTACCGGGCGGGTCGCAGGGAATTCATGCCCGGGCGTGGATGACTTGACCGTCGTGGGCGAGTGCCATGCCGTCGGGCAGCTCGGCGTTGGTGTCTGCGTGTTTGAGTTCGTGGGCGATGTGGGTGAAGAGCGTCTGCTTGGCGCCGATGCGATGTGCGTGGTCGACGGCCTGTTCGAGATTGAAGTGCGTCGGGTGCGGCGTTCGACGGAGGGCGTCGAGGACCAGAACGTCGAGGTCACGAAGCGAGTCGAACGACTCATCCGGTATCACGCTGCAATCGGTGCAATAGGCAAACGACCCGAACCGAAACCCCAGGATCGGCATCGGACCGTGCAACAGCGGGATGGGGACAATGCGCCGGTCGAAGAGGTCGAGCGGGGCGCCGTCGATCTCGTGCAATTCGAGCCGCGGTGCGGCCGAGGGGTACGAAGGGTCCTCCTCGAAGGCGTAACTGAACATGCGGCGAAGCTCCGCGGCCGTGTCGGGCGAGGCGTAGCACGGCAGGACGGCCTTCATCACCCAGTTGAATCGTCTGAGGTCGTCGAGCCCGCACACGTGGTCGGCGTGGTGGTGCGTGAACAAGACCGCGTCGACGCGTTTGACGCTGTTGGCGACACACTGGAGGCGCAGTTCCGGCGAGGTGTCGACGAGGATGGCGCGATCGCCGTAATTCACCAGGATGCTCGGTCTGGAACGTCTGTCGTGCGGGTCGGGCGAGGTGCAGACGGCGCAGTCGCACGCGACCATCGGGATGCCGTGCGAGGTGCCCGTTCCCAAGAGCGTAATCGTTAGTTCGGAATGGCTCGCCATGGATCTCTCGCACCGCGGGTCTTATCGACGTCATGGTAACCGCGACGGGGCGTATCGGCCACGGTGTCGGCGGTTGACGTTGTTACCGCCGCGGGGGACACTCTTGGAGCGATGTCTGAATTCAAGAGGTCAATGCAGCCGATGACCGGAGCGCTCCTCCTGTCGCTCGCGCTCTGTGGGTGCGCGGGGGATCCCGCCCCGACGCCGACGGTGGAGCAGCGCCTGGAGGATTCCCGCACGCCGCAGGCGCCGATCTCGTCGCCGGCGGCTTTCGCGTCGACTTCCGAAGAGCAAGCCGATATCGCGCTCACGGTGAACGGTGTTCCGGTTGCGAAATCGCGTCTTGTCGATCTGCTTCTGGAAAGTCACGGGGTCGCACTCACCGAGCAACTGATTGTGCTGGAAGCGGCTCGGCGCGATGCGGCCGAGAAGGGAATCGTCGTTTCGCAGGCCGATATCGAGCGCGAGTATACGCGCTCGCTCGACGGTCTGCTGGGCGATGTCGCGGCCGGTGACTCGGAGGCGTTGCGCAAGCAGGCGGCCGAGACGCTGCTCGATGACATGCTGGCGTCGCGGAATTCATCGCGTCGGGCGTACATGATCGTCATGGAGCGCAACGCGATCCTGCGCAAGATCGTCGAACCGGACATAGCGCTCGATGAAGAGGCGATTTCGTTGGAGTTCGACCGTCTCTACGGCAAGCGCATCGAGATCCGCCACATTCAGACGGCGTCGAACGAGGATCTCCAACAGTTGCTTCACGAACGCGCCATGGGTGCCGAGTTCGGCGTCCTGGCGATGCGTTACAGCGCCAACCGGGCCACCGCCGAGCGGCTGGGGCTTCTGCCGCCGTTTGCCGAGAACGATCTTGAAATCCCGGAGCCGATTCGGCGCGAGGCGTTTCTGCTCCCCCCGGGGCAGGACTCGACTCCGATCTACGTCGACGGCTGGTATCACGTGATTCGCGTGGAACGACGCATCGCGGCCGAGCCGGTTTCGCTCGACGCGGTGCGCGAGGCGGTTGAATCATCGGTTCGCGAACGGCTGGTGGACGCGGCGATGCGCGCGGCGCATGCCGCGATGTTCCAGGAGTCGGAGATCGAGATTCACGACCCCAAGTTGAAGGAGTTGTTCGACGAGAGATACCCGAACCGCAAACCGGTCCGGTAGAGCCCGCCGCGGTTCGGTTCGTCAAGGAAGGGACCAACGTTGTCTGAGCAAACGAGATTCAAAGCGATTCTACTTCTGGGCGGTCCCGGCTGCGGCAAGGGAACGCAGGGCGCCGTCATCGGCGGTTTCGAGCACCTGTGCCATCTAGCGATGGGCGACATCTTTCGGGCACTGGACAAAGAGAGCGACATCGGCAAGGAGTTCCTCTCCTACTCGACGAAGGGCCTGCTGGTACCGGACGAACTGACGGTGCGCGTCTGGAAGGCGCACGTCGACGGCCGGGTGGCGTCGGGGGACATCAGCCGCGAGCGGCACGTCCTGCTACTTGACGGGATTCCGCGTACGACCGATCAGGTGGAACTGATGGGCGCCCACGTCGAGATACTCAAGGTCGTCCATCTGGTAATCCGTGACCAGGTGATTCTCGTCGAGCGACTCAAGGGTCGCGCGCTCAAGGGCAGCCGCCCGGACGACGCCAACGACGACGTGATCCGGGAGCGGCTGCGCGTCTACGACGAATCGACGGCGCCGGTGCTCCGAGCCTACAACCCATCCCTCATCGCGGAAGTGAACGCGGATCAGTCGCCGTTCGCGGTGTTGCGGGATTTGAGTGATTGCCTGGCCGCCTGTGTGCCGACGACACTGTAGGGCAGTGTGGTGTCGCAGCCAGATGGCATTCTTCCGAGCCCCGACCGTCAGCGAGGGGACGCGCGGAGACACGCTCGCCACCGCTCCCTAACGGACGCGGCTCGGTTCAGCAAAACGCCATTGTTTCCGAGACACCGCTGTAGCACCGTCAGCGGCTCGCGATCGACATGAGACGAACTTCCCGCCGACATTCCCTGACGTCTGTCCAACACCGACTCCTCTCGTGGAGCGCGGCGGTGACCCTCGCGGCGACAGTCGGCTGCTTCGATGACGGGAGCTTTATTCCCACGGTGACGACCGTCGCGAACGGCCTCAACAACCCCACGGGGCTGGCGGTTCGCCCGGACGGCACGCTGCTGGTCGCCGAGAGCGGCGCGGGGCGGATCGCCGCGCTGGACGCTGACGGGAATACGTCGACGTTCGCATCGGAGTTCTCGACGGGCACGTTCTTCCCGTACGACATCGGCCCGCTGTCGCTGATGCTGCTGGAGGACGGCACGCTGGTGGTCGGCGAGGGCGGGGAATCTACCGGGCGCGAGCGGATCTCCTTCTACGACACGACGGGCGTCGAACTCCCCGATTCGGTGATCGTGCCGGTATCGGGCAGCAATTTCAACGGGTTGGCACTCCATCCGACGACGGGCGACCTCTACGCGGTGAGCACCGAGTCGGACCGGATATTCCGGCTGCCGGCACTCGACGGCGGTGGATTCGGGTCGGCGCAGGAGTTCGTGGCCGCAACCGCACAGCCGCCGATCTCTCGCGCGGCCCCCAGCGGGTTGGCGTTCGAGCCGGACGGCATGTTGCTGGTGGCGTTTTCGGATTTCGAGGCGTCCGGGATCCTGCGGCTAACCACCGAGTCGGACGCGGGGTCGGCGCTGGTCGATGTGCTCTACGAAACGTCCTCGATCGTGACGTCGGTTGCGGTCGCGCCCTCGACCGGCGAGGTGTTCTTCACCGAGGCGGTCTACGCCGGCAATCAACTGGGTCGAGGACGGGTGGGGCGGTTCATCGAGCGCGACGGCGCGTTCACCGCCGAGACATACATCGACGACGTAACGGCGCCGGCCGCGCTAGCCTTCGGACCGAACGGGGCGCTCTACGTTGCGACGCTGGGCGCGACGCCCAACACTAACGCCGGCGGCGTTCTCATGGCGGATTCCGAAACCACATCGGAATCGGAACCCGCGGGGCTCGATGATACGCTGATACCCTCCGAGCCTCCCCCCGCAGAAGAGGCCGGTACCCCGTAAACACCTGATTGAACAGGCGAGCGGTTGTCCGCGCCGGCGCGGCCTTCGCGTCAGCCGGAGAACGCGGCGGGATCCAGTTGGTCCAGCTTGCCCTTGGTCTCGCGGGATTCCTCCGCGGTCGGCATCGGGTCCTTCTGAGCGTCGATCACCGGCCAATCCGCGGCGTACTTGCTATTGATCTCGACGTACTCCGCCCAATCATCCGGCAGATCATCTTCGCTGACGATGGCCTGGACCGGGCACTCGGGTACGCACAGTCCGCAGTCGATACAAACTTCCGGGTCGATGACGAGGAAGTTGACGCCCTCATGAAAACAATCCACCGGGCACACGGCGACGCAGTCGGTGAATTTGCAGTTGATACAGGGTTCACCCACGATATGGGTCATGGTCGTTCCTCTCGCTGGTAAAGCGTTCCGATTCCGCGCGTATAAAATCGAGTGTTCGACGCGCTTTGTCAACCGGCAAAACGAGCCGTCGCGTGCTTCCCGACTCGGGTGGCATGCCCACGCTTGCCTGGGCATGATCTGACCCGGTTGAATCCGGTTGCTCGGCGAATGGCGGACTACTATAGTTGTCGCCGTGCCCGACGAACATCGGATCGTAGCGTCGACCAGGATCATCGCGGGGCTGACGCTGTTGTCGCGCATCCTGGGCTTGGCCCGGGAGATGGCGTACGCCCAGTTCTTCGGCACGGGTCCGCTTCTGTCCGCCTTTCGCATCGCTTTCATGGTGCCCAATCTATCGCGCCGCCTGTTCGGCGAGGGGGCTTTGTCGGCTGCGTTCATCCCCGTCGTCAGCCGGACGCTGCATCGAACCGGCCGCGAGGGGGCGGAGCGACTGGCCGGCGGCGTGCTGACCTTGCTGGTGCCGATCCTCGGTGGGCTGATCGTCATCCTCGAAATCGGGTTTGTCGCGGCGCACGCGATTCACCCGAGCCCGGTGCTGGTGCTCACCGCGATCATGCTGCCGTTCATGGGGCTGATCTGCGTTGCCGCGTTCCTCGGCGGGCTGCTCAATGTCCTGGGGCGATTCGCCGCGCCGGCGGCCGCGCCGATGCTGCTGAACGCGTTCGTCATCGCGGCGTTGATCTTGGGCGGCTGCTTCGCGGGGTTGTCGCAGATGTCGCTCATCTACCTCGTCTGCGGAGCGGTCTTACTGGCCGGGGGGGCTCAGGTCGGCTTGCAGTGGTTGTCGCTGCGTGCGGCGCGGTTTCACGTTCGATTGCGCCGCGATTGGAGGCAGCCGGAAATCGCGGAGGTCACGTCGTTCATGGGTCCGATGATGGTCGGTCTCTCGGCGGTGCAGCTCAACACGCTGTTCGACATGCTGATCGCGTGGTTCTTCGTCGCCGACGGCGAGGGTCCCGCCGTCCTGGGTTACGCGCACTTCATGTACCAGTTGCCGCTCGGCGTGTTCGGGATCGCTCTGGCGACGGCGATCTTTCCGGTGTTGGCGGCGCGGGCGGCGGCGGACGACATGCGCGGGCTCTCGTCGACGCTGCTCCGCGGCGCGCGACTCAGCTTCTTCATCAGTCTGCCGGCGTCCATCGGACTCATCGTCATCGCCGATCCGCTCGTCGCGGTGCTCTTCCATCGCGGCGAATTCGGCACGCTGGGCGCGGAGCGCACTTCGTCGGCGTTGGTGCTCTACAGTTGCGGACTGTGCGCCTACGCATTTCAGCACATCGTGGTGCGGGCACTCTATGCGTTGAAGCAACATGCCACAGCGGCGCGCGTGGCCGTCGTTGCGGTCGCGGTGAACGTGGCGTTGAATCTCCTTCTCGTGCGCCCGTTGGGCGAATCCGGCGTGGCACTGGCCACCGTGGTGAGCGCCGTCTTGCAGGTCGTGTGGCTTTCCAGTGTGTTGCGACGACAGTTGCCGTCATTCGACCGGGCGACGTTGTTGCGCAGCGCGTTGCGGACGATCGCCTCCTCCGCGGTGATGGGCCTCTGCGTGTGGGGCATCGTCCATCCGGAGAGTCCCCTTGGCACCGGCGGATGGGCACCGATGACCAAAGTCGTCGTCGCCGTCCCGGTGGGCGCCGCCGTCGCCATGCTGGTCGCCCGCGCCGCCGGTGCGACCGAAATCACCGAACTACTCCGCCGCAAGTCACCTGCAACACTGTGACACCGTGACGACGTCACACAAAGTGTGCGACAATCATCCCGGGCTCTGCCAGTGTTCTGCGGCGGGCGTCATGCGCGCTACCCCGGATTTCTCACAGCGCGGATAGAAAAAGGCTGCGATCTGTGCGAAAATACCTGTGTTGAACCGAGTTTTTCGACACGGAGATCGCAGCCTTATGTTTGCACAGTGTAACCAACAATCGTTCGGATTTCACCCCCTGGGGCGGCGGGATGTGGTGGCTCGATTCGACGGCGGCAGAATCTCGTCCGACGCGGGCGGCTTGCTGCTGCGAGAGACCGAACGCGTCACCGGGATCATTCGTCAGTTCGCAGCCTGCTTCACCGATCATCGCGACCCGGAACTCATCGAACACACCGTCCAAGAACTGGTGGCTCAACGCGTCTACGCCTTGGCGCTGGGATACGAGGATCTCAACGACCACGATGATCTACGACACGATCCGCTGTTGGCGGTACTGGTCGGCAAGAAGGATCCGCTCGGCCAATCGCGCAACCGGGAGCGGGATCGCGGCAAAGCGCTCGCGGGCAAGAGCACGCTGAACCGGCTGGAACTGACGCCGGTGCGGGCTTGCGCGAAGAGTCGTTACAAAAAGACCACACTGGATCGGCACAAGGTGCAGCGACTGTTCACCGACTTATTCATTCAAGTGCACAGCCGTCCCGCGCACGGTGAAGTTCAAGTTCATTGCCCTGAACATCAAGCG
>JAJDDR010000174.1 GCA_029260255.1 Phycisphaerae bacterium | reverse complement strand
TTTGGCCTTGGGCGGTGGTGTTTGGCGGTGCCGACGCGGCGGACGCGGCGATGCGTCCGGTGAAGATGATGGCTTTGTACGACATGCTGTTTTTCTTCGGCGTTGTGGTGGTCGGTTTTCTGTATCTGTGGCGGTTCGGGTATCTGGACTGGGTTCGGGCCGCGACGGGTCAGCGTCGAACTTCGCGTTTGGGGTCACCGGCGGGGACGGGGGCGTCGTCATGAGTTGGATCGACAACCGATTCGAGGAGGGGCTGATCGTCACGTCGCTGGATTGGGCGATCAACTGGGGTCGCACGAGCAGCATTTGGCCGATGACGTTCGGACTCGCGTGCTGCGCGATCGAGATGATGGCGGTTGGCGCTTCGCGTTTCGACATCGACCGGTTCGGGGCGGGCGCTTTTCGGGCGACGCCGCGGCAGTCCGATCTGATGATCGTGGCGGGCACGGTGACGTACAAGATGGCCAGCCGGCTGAAGCGCTTGTACAACCAGATGCCTGATCCGAAGTACGTGATCGCGATGGGTGCATGCACGGTCGGTGGGGGTCCTTATTTCAAGCACGGCTATCACGTGGTCAAGGGCGTGGATCTGGTGGTGCCGGTCGACTTTTACGTTCCGGGTTGCCCGCCTCGTCCGGAGGCGCTGCTGGAGGGGTTGATGAGGCTTCAGGACAAGATATTGCATCAGACGCGGGCGAAGGACCCGATGTCGCGGGTTCGTGCGGAGGTGTTGGCGAAGTAGGCGCGGGTTCGAGCGGCGTGGTCGCCGGTAAGAGGGACACACAGTGGCACCTGAGGAAATCTGTATCATCCTGACCGGGGAGTTCGGCGACGGCGTGGTCGACACGGTTTTGGACGCGTGTCGACCGTACGCGGTGGTCCGGGTGGATGGTTGGTCGGACATCGCTCGGTTCCTGCGCGACGACGGGCGCATGCGGTTCAACATGCTGCAATGCGTGACGGCGCTGGACCTGCTGGAGGACAACAAGTTGGCCGCGGTGTACGATCTGTTTTCGGTTCCGGTGGTGGGGGTGGGTCCGTGCGCGACGCTGCGGCAGCATTTCGCCATACGGGTGGAGGTGGACCGGGACGCCCCGCACATTCCTTCGGTCAGCGGGATTTGGCCGGCTGCGGAATGGCACGAGCGTGAAGCGTACGACATGATGGGGATTGTCTTCGACGATCATCCCAACCTTACGCGCATCCTTTGTCCCGATGATTGGGAGGGGTATCCACTGCGGAAAGACTACGAATTTCCGTTGGAGTACCACGGGATTCCGGCGACGACGGAGCATCAGTTGAATAGTCCGAGGCATTAGGGGGAGGGCACGGAGGCACGGAGGGAATAGGGGACCGAGGAGGACATGGGAACGACGGTGCTGCAATCTGGGTCTGATGTGCTGACTGACGTCGAAGGGTCGGAGCAGGGGGATCTGCGCACCGAAGAGATGTTGGTGAACATGGGTCCGCAGCATCCGGCGACGCACGGTGTGTTGCGGGTGGTTTTGCGTACCGACGGCGAGATGGTGCTCGAATCGGTGCCGCACATCGGGTATCTGCACCGCTGCGCGGAGAAGATCGGCGAGAACCTTCAGCCGTTCCAGTACATTCCGTATACGGATCGCATGGATTACCTCGCGGGGATGAACAACAACCAGGCGTTTTCGATCGCGATCGAGAAGCTGGTGGGCATCGAGGTGCCGTTGCGGGCGCAGTTTATTCGCGTCATTTTCGCGGAGTTGAATCGGATCGCGTCTCATCTGGTGGCGTTCGGGACGTACGGGCTGGACATGGGCGCGTTTACGCCGTTTCTGTACGCGTTCCGCGAGCGGGAAATGATCCTCGACTTGTTCGAGAGTACGTGCGGCGCGCGGCTGACCTACAGTTACATCACGATCGGCGGCGTTCACGATGACTTGCCGGATCGGTTTCTCGAAGTGCTGGACGAGTTTCTGGACTACTTCGAGCCGAAGATCGACGAATACAACCAGCTTCTGAGTTTCAACCACATATTCGTGAAGCGAACGGCGAACGTTGGCGTGATCAGTGCGGACGACGCGGTTCGCTGGGCGCTGACGGGTCCGGTGCTTCGGGCGAGCGGTGTGAATTGGGATTTGCGCAAGAGCACGCCGTATGAGATTTACGATCGGTTCGACTTCGACATTCCGATCGGTCTGCCGGGGGGAAGGGAAGGCGTTCCGCGTTCGGTGGTTGTGGGAGACAGTTGGAATCGGCACATCGTCAAGGTTTGGGAGATGCGGCAATCGTGCCGGATCATCCGGCAGGCGATGGCGCAGATAACGGACGGGCCGCATATCGCGGCCAAGGTCAAGAACGTGAAGCTGCCGGATGACGAGGTTTACGTCGAGATTGAGAACCCGCGTGGGCAGTTGGGTTTCTATGTGCGGGGAGACGGGTCGAGCATCCCGGCGCGGGTGAAGGTGCGTGGTCCGAGCTTTTGCAACATCTCCGTTCTCAACCATGTTGGGAAGGGATGTTTGTTGGCGGACATCCCCGCGATCGTGGGTAGCATCGACATTGTGATGGGTGAGTGCGATCGTTGACGAAGCGCCGCTTTTTCGGAGTGGACTGGTGACGCGAATGTCGGTTCCCTGGCGACCTGGGGGCAAACAGGTGCACCGCGGTCCGGCCGCGCTTGTGGCGGGGATCGCCAAGGCGCTGTACGCGACGTTTGCGCCGCTGGTTCGCGCGTTTCCCGGCCCGCTGTTGATCGGCGCGATCGTGGCCGTGATCGTCGGGGTGTGGATCAACTACCTGGTATTCGAGTTCGTCGACGACAGCCTCGTGGCGTCGAGCACCAATCTTGCGGGTGAGACCGGGCTGCTGGGCGGTCCGCTGGCGCTGGGCGAGGTGCGAGCGGGATTGACCACGTCGGGTGTTCCGGGCTCGGGGATTCTGTGCTACGTGCTGTACCCGTTGCAGTACGGCGTGGTTCGGGACGTCGTCTCCATGGGCGGCATCCTGGGGTTCATCTCGGTCATCCCTCTGTATACGATCTGGTGGGAGCGAAAGGTCGCGGGTCGCATCCAATCGCGGACCGGTCCGATGCGGGTCGGCGGGTGGCATGGTTGGTCACAGTCGATGGCCGACGGGATCAAACTGATTTGCAAGGAGGACCTCTGCCCGGCGAGTGCGGACAGGCCTCTGTTCAAGTTGGCGCCTTATCTCGCTTTCGTTCCGGCGATCCTGGCGTTCTTCGCGTTGCCGTTCGGGACGTATTGGGTGTTCCGGCAGGTGGACGTGGCGCTGGTGTTTATTCTGGCGATGCTGGGTATCGAGGTGATCGGCGTGATCCTCGCGGGTTGGGCGAGCAACAACAAGTGGAGCGTTTACGGCGCGATGCGCGAGGCGTGCCAGATGGTGTCGTACGAGATCCCGATGGGCATGGCGTTGCTGATTCCGATCATGGTGGTCGGGTCGCTGAGCCTGACGACGGTGGGCGACACGCAGAGTGAAGGCTGGACGTCGTGGATCGTGTTTCGCAGCCCGTTCACGTTTGCGGCGGCTGTGGCGTATTTCGTGGCTGCGCTGGCCAACTGCAAGCGTGCGCCGTTCGACCTGCCGGAGTCGGAGAGCGAATTGGTCGCGGGGTTTCACACGGAGTATTCGGGTTTCCGCTGGTCGCTGTTTTTCTTCGGCGAGTACGCGGCGATGTTCGTGGTGAGCGGTTTGTGCGTGATTCTGTTTCTGGGTGCGTGGTATTCGCCTCTGCCGATGTCGCTGGCCGACCGTTGGGGGTTGGGTGATTCGGTGGGCGCCCGGGCGATCAAGGGTCTGTTGTTCGCCGGTCCGCTGTGGTTCGTGGCGAAGTGCGTGTTTCTGCTGTATGTGCAGATCTGGATTCGGTGGACGCTGCCTCGGATTCGCATCGACCAGGTTCTGTATGCGTGTATTCAGGTGCTCCTGCCGCTGATGATGGTTCTGTTGTTGGGGCACACGCTGTACGAGTTGTTTGTGCCGGTCCACGGTTTCGTGTGGACGGTCTTCAACCTGGTTCTGTCGTTGATCGGGGCGGTCTTCGTATTGGGCATGATCTTCATCGCGACGTACGGTTTTTGGAACCGGGTCGGGCTTGTCGGTTCTCTGGGAGTGGAGACGCTTCCGGGATCATGACCGGGCGTGGGCGCGAGACGATGTTGCACGGAAAGAGTCTTGTTGTTGTCGGGTTTGTGTTGGCGGCGTGGGCGTCGAGCGCGATCGGCCAGTTTCCGCTTGCCGAGGAGATGTCGGGGCAGACGGTCGATGCTGCGCACCGCGCCGATGAGCAGGTCTTAGCGCCGTCGCCGGTGCCCAACGCGACCGTCGAGTCGGCGCTGTTCTACCTGTTCGGCGGCGCGCTGCTGGTGTCGGCCATCGGCGTGTGCGTGTGCAAGAGCGTCGTGCGCATGGCGACATGGCTGTTCGGCGCGTTGGGGGCGGCCGCGGTTCTTTATTTTCTGATGGGGGCGACGTTTCTGGGCGCGATTCAACTGATCGTGTATGCGGGGGGGACGCTGATTTTGATCATCTTCGGCGTGATGCTGACGAGCAAGTCGCCGTGGGTACGGTTCGAGTGCCGTCGTATCGAGTTCTGGGCGGCCGGCGGGGTGGTGGGCGTTCTGTTTTGTGCGTTGATTACGCTGCTGGTGGGTACGGATTGGCCGACGCCGGCGGTTGCGCCGCAGCCGGTGACGATCGCGATGTTCGGTGAGGCGCTGTTGACGACGTACCTCGTTCCGTTCGAGGTGGCGAGTGTGTTGTTGTTGGTGGTGATGATCGGCGCGGCGTATCTGGCGCGGCAGGAGCGATCATGAGGTTTGCACTGTAAGCCATGGGCCTGCTCGATCGCATAAACGCCAGCGACACGCTTTCCGAATTCGATGATGCGGCGCGTGATCGGTACTGGGACGCGCTGACCTGTGCAGTGGACGGGCGGTACTTCGCGGCATGCTATCTCTGGGGTTACACTATTGAGATGGTCTTGAAAACGGCCTACTTCCGAGTCATCGGGGTGGATGACTCGGAGGACTTGCGACCAGAGTTACAGAATGCTCGCGCCATGGCGCGAGCCCGCGGCGTCCGGAACTTGCATGATTTGCTGTTTTGGTCGGAATCGTTGATTGCCACGCGACGACAAAGAGGTGTGCCGATGTCTCCGGCGCTGGCGGTCGCCCTTTCAGCGCGCGTGAGTCAGGCGGCGGAACACTGGAGGGAAGTAATGCGGTATCGACGCGCGATACTCGCTTCGGATGAAAGCCATGAGATGCTTCGCGTCGCGGAGTGGGTTTTGAGTAACGATACTCAGCTGTGGAGTTGAACTGATGCCGATACGGAGAATCCCACCGCAACCGCGACACAATCATCCAGGTCTCGTCAAGCTGCTTGCGAATGAACTTCGCAATCCGACGGACGAACAAGCGCCCGGTGCGAAGGATTGTCCGATTGTCATCGAGGAGGAGTCGGGGTACGGGCAAAGGCTTCATGTGCGCGTTATTTGGGCCAAGTGGGATCAGGTGACCGACAAAGCCGAACGCGCCGCGATCATCCTCGATGCGTATGACGAGGCGGGCTGCAAAGACAAGGCAGCGCTCATTACGCTGGCGCTCGGTTTGACAATGAGCGAAGCCGACCGAATTGGTATCAGTTATTAGGTGAACAACGTGTTTCTGATCGGTCTAACTCACTACCTCATACTGTCGGCGGCGGTGTTGTGTTGCGGTCTGTTTGTGATGATGACGAAGCGTAACGCGATCGGCATTCTGATCGGCGTCGAGTTGGTGCTCAACAGCGTGAATATCAACTTCGTCGCGTTCGACAGGTACCGTCCGGACGGCGGGTTTGACGGGCAGGTCGCGGCGTTGTTCGTTATCGTGCTGGCTGCGGCGGAGGCCGCGGTGGCCGTCGCGATTTGCATGAACCTCTACAAGAACATCAACACGATCGACGTCGATCGGGGTGATGCGCTGCACGGGTAGCGCGCGGTTTGCCACGAGTTCAATGAGCACACTAAGCAACTACGAAACATACCTGATTCTGGGCGTTCTGATCCCGTTCGTCAGTTTCGTGATCCTGATGCTGTTCGGTCCGCGGTTGGGCAAGCCGCTGGCGGGCTGGGTGGCGGTGGCGGCGATGGGCGCGAGTTGCGTGCTGGCGACCATGACGCTGGTGGGGTGGCGCGGTGAGGATTCGATTGCGCGTATGTCGCTTGCGGCCAACGCCGCGGAGCATCAGTTTCACTGGGCGGACATGGGGTCGGTGGCGATTCACATCGGGGTCAAGCTCGATTCGCTCACGGTGATCATGTTCTTCATGGTCACGTTCATCTCGTTCTGGATTTTCGTTTTCAGCGTGGGCTACATGGCCGGTCACAGCGACGAGGTCGGGGGCAAGAGCAAGTATCACCGCTTCTTCTGCTATTTGTCGTTGTTCGGGTTCAGTATGCTCGGGCTGGTGGTGAGCAGCAACCTGCTGTTTCTGTTCATCTTCTGGGAGCTTGTGGGGCTGTGCAGCTACCTGTTGATCGGGTTCTACTTCGACAAGAAGTTCGCATCGAACGCGGCGATGAAGGCGTTCATCACCAACCGGGTGGGTGACTTCGGATTCATCTTCGGGTTGATGATGGTGTTTTTCTTCCTGGGGACGCTGGATCTCGACCGGGCGGCGGCGGTTTTCGCGGAGCAGTATCACGGTCACACCGGGTTGTTCGAGGACGGGTTCGTGCTCGATATCTTCGGGCTCGAGCTTTCGGGGATGGCGCTGGCGACGGCGATGGGCATCGGTCTGTTCTGCGGGGCGATGGGCAAGAGCGCCCAGTTTCCGCTTCAGGTGTGGCTGCCCGACGCGATGGCGGGTCCGACGCCGGTCAGTGCGTTGATTCACGCGGCGACGATGGTGGCGGCCGGGGTGTATCTCGTTGCCCGCGTGTTCCGGCTTCTGACGCCGGACGCTCAGATGTTCATCGCGGTGATCGGGTGCATCACGTTGACGCTGATGGCGCTCGTCGCGATCGTGCAGACGGACATCAAGAAATGCCTGGCGTATTCGACGCTGTCGCAGCTGGGGTACATGATCTTCGGGCTGGGTGTGGGGGCGTGGATCGCGGCGTTGTTCCATCTCATGACGCACGCTTTCTTCAAGGCGATGATGTTCCTCGGGTCGGGTCAGGTCATCGAGGGCTGTCACCACGAGCAGGACATGCGGAAGATGGGCGGGCTGATGAAGAAGATGCCCATGACGGGGCTGACGTTTCTGGTCGGCGTGTTGGCGATTTCCGGGTTCGGGATTCCGGCGACGCAGTTCGGGCTGGGCGGCTTTTTCAGCAAGGACGAGATTCTGGCGGTGGCGTGGGATCGCTCGCACATGTGGAACGAGCCGATCGGGCATCATGACGACGGCGGGCACGCGGGCGGTACTGCCACGGCTGATCGGGTGGCCCATGGCTTTAGCCGTGGGGGACACGAACACGTGGACCGTTCGAGTCCCCCACCTCTAAAGAGATGGGCCACCCACGTAGAGCTTGCGTCGGATCAACACGGGGGCGGTGGTCACGCAGATGGGCCGCACGAGGCGGATGCTCACGGCGATGGCGTCAACAGGGCGGGCATTGCCCCGCTGCCCAAGTGGATGTTCTGGTGTGCGATCATCACGGCGTACGTGACGCCGTTTTACATGATGCGGGCCTGGTGGATGACGTTCATGGGCAAGCCGCGCGACGAGCAGGTGTACGAGCACGCTCATGAGAGTCCGCTGATGTGGGTTCCGCTGGTGGTTCTGGCGGTTTTTACGTTGGTATCGAGCTATTGGCTGTTTCGACCCATGCTGGCGGACGCGGCTCCGGAGGCGACGGACGCCGTCTTGGTTGTCGGTTTGGACGGCACGGCGGCAGCGGTCGACGGGGCGGCGATTCACCTGCACGCGGCGCATCGCTGGCTGGCGTACGGGGTCGGGGGCTCGTGGTTGATCGCGTTCGTGGTCGCGTTTGCGATTTACCGCAACGGTCTCGCGGTGGGGACGCGATTGAAGAGTCTCTTCGGGCCGATCGCGACGCTGCTGGAGAGGAAGTACTACTTCGACGAGTTTTACGGGTTCCTGTTCGTCAGGGGATGCGTGGTCGTCGCTCATGTTTGCCGGTTCTTCGACACGTACGTCATTGATATGTTGGCCAACCTGTCGGCTAAGATCACGGAGCGGTTCGCGGTCTTTTCGGGTCGCGGGGTGGACGCGTACATTGTGGACGGCGTGTTCAACGGTGTGGCCGGGACTGCGATGGACATCTCCGACGTGGTGCGTAGCCCGCAGACGGGCCGGATTCGTAACTATGTGATGTTCGCCGCGGGCGGTGCGGCGATCGTGATCCTGTTGCTCCTGTTTTTTGATGGTTCAGCCGGCGCCCGTGCGGCGTTGACGTCCATGAACTCGTAGAAACACCGTTTGGAAGTTCGTGCCGTGGAAAACTCGCTTCTCACTCTTCTCGTTTTCGTGCCGTTGATCGGCGCGGTGGTTGTTGCGGTCATGCCGAAGGAACTGGCGAGGGTGGTCGGTCTGGCGGCGACCATTGTGACCTTCGCGCTGTCGCTGTATCTCATCCCGCCGTTTTTGGCCGGGGGTGAGGCGTCGCAAGCCGTGGAGGTGTTCGGCAGCGCGTATGGGGAGAAGCTGCATTTCGTCGAGCGTCTGACGTGGATCACGGGTGGCAGTTTCACCATCGAGTATTTTCTGGGCGTCGATGGTCTGAACATGCCGCTGTTGGTGCTCACGACGTTGGTGTCGATGCTGGCGTGTCTGGCGAGTTGGAACTTCAACACGTGGAAGGTGACGAAGAGTATCAAGGGGTATTTCGTTCTCTTTCTTCTGTTGGAAACGGGGATGATCGGGACGTTCGTGGCGCTGGACTTCTTCCTGTTCTACATATTCTGGGAGGTGATGCTCCTGCCGATGTACTTCCTGATCGGTGTTTGGGGCGGGGCGCGGAAGGAATACGCGGCGATCAAGTTTTTCCTGTTCACGCTGGCCGGTTCGGTGCTGATGCTGGTGGCGTTGGTGGCGATGTTCTTCTACAGCGGTGAAGCGGTTTCCGGCGAGCCGGTTGCGTCGGCCTATCGGGACGGCGTCACGTTGACGCACGGTACGTTCGATCTGATCGAGCTCGCGACGAACGAGACCATTCAGGATTACTTCGGCTCGGCGATGTTCCTGGGTGCCCGGTTCGCGCCGGTGATGTTCATATTTTTGTTCGTCGGGTTCGCGGTGAAGCTGCCGGTCGTGCCGTTGCATACGTGGTTGCCGGACGCGCACGTCGAGGCGCCGACGCCGATCAGTATGATTTTGGCGGGCGTTTTGCTGAAGATGGGCGGGTACGGTTTTCTGCGAATGTGTTATCCGATCTTTCCGACGGGCGGGGAGTTTTGGGCGTTCCTCCTTGCCGTGCTCGGTGTGGTGAGCATTCTCTATGGGGCGTTGTGCGCCATGGCGCAGACGGACTTCAAGAAGCTGGTGGCTTACAGCTCCGTGTCGCACATGGGTTATGTCTTGCTTGGGATCGCGGTGATGACGCACACCGGATTTCAAGGCGCGATGTTCCAGATGATCGCCCACGGGATTTCCTCGCCGATGTGCTTCTTTTTGGTCGGCGTGATTTATGATCGGGCGCACCATCGCGAGATCAATCGGTTCGGCGGATTGTGGTTGACGATGCCGAAGTACGGCACGATGGCTACGATCGGTTTCTTCGCGTCGTTGGGGCTTCCGGGGTTGTGCGGGTTCATCGGCGAGGTGTACGTGTTGCTGGGGACGTTTGAGGCGCGGCACACGTTCGCGTGGGCGGTGCCTTGTGCGATCCTGGCGGCGAGCGGCGTGATTCTGACGGCCGGTTACGTGCTGTGGCTGATCCAGCGTGTCTATCTGGGACCGGAGAAGCCGGAGTACGCGGGTTATCCGGAGGCCAGCGGGCGCGAGATGGCGATCCTCGTGCCGTTTGCTGCGTTTTGCCTGCTGTTGGGGATTCTCCCGAAGCATATGCTGTTTGACTACGTGAACGGAACGCTGGAGCAGATCGTCAATTCGGTGCTGGTCGCCACGCAGCACGCGACGACGTTTGCGGCCGGGTTGTAGAGATTGCAATTGCTGGGGTTTTGACGAATGTCGGCTGACGCCATCAAGTTTCTGACACCGGACATGCTTCGCTTGTTCTCTCCGGAACTTGCGTTGGTCGCGACGCTCGTGGTCATACTGGTCGCTCCGCTGATCTTCGGGCGCTCGTCGCGAGTGGCCGGGTGGATTGCTCTGGTCGGCGCGTGCGTGACGATCTGGCTGACGCTGAGCGTGGCCGGGGAGGTGCGCGGCGGGGGGAGGAGCGGTCTGGCGCCGCAGTCTGCGGCGGGCATGCTCATTCTCGACAACCTGTCGGTGTACTTCAAAGTGATCCTGATGCTGTTCATGGTCGGTGTGACCGTTTTGTGGTTCATCGGCAGTTCGGAGAAGGAGGATCGCGGCGAGGAGTTTTTCGTGCTCCTGGTGGGCAGCGCGCTGGGCATGGTGCTGATGGCGGGCACGCTGAACCTGCTGATGATCGTCATCGCGATCGAGCTGGCTTCGCTGCCGAGTTACGCCATCGTCGGTTTCAACAAGCGGAACCGGCTGGCGGCGGAAGCGTCGGTGAAGTACGTGATTTTCGGCGGCGTTTGTGCCGCGATCATGCTGTACGGCGTGAGTCTGCTGTACGGGATGTACCACACGTTGAACGTCGGTGACATTGCCTACAGCGTTGTCGCGGATCTTCAGAGTTATCGTACGGTCGACGTGAGCGGGGTGGCGGCGGGTGTCGACGCGATGATGCCGGCCGCGCGGAACATGCCGGCGATCGGCGTGGCGCTGTTCTGTTTCTTCGTCGGCATCGCGTTCAAGATCGCGGCGGTTCCGTTCCACTTCTGGTGTCCCGATGCGTTCGAGGGCGCGCAGATCGAGGTGACGACCTGGTTGAGTGTTTCCAGCAAGGCGGCGGCAATGGTATTGCTGGTGCGCCTGGTTGACGCGTTCGCGGCCGCGACCGGTGCGCTGCCGTTCGCGGTGCAGATTTCCTCGCTGAGCGGCATCGCGTGGGCGATCGGCATCGTTGCGGCGATCACGTGCACGTGGGGCAATTTCTCGGCGTACAAGCAGGACAACATCAAGCGACTGTTCGCATACTCGTCGATCGCGCACGCCGGATACATGATGATGGCGGCGGCGGTTGTGGTGCATCCCGCGAGCGGCGCGAGTCACTCCCCGATCGCGGCGGTGCTGGTGTACATTCTCATCTACGTGTTCATGAACCTGGGTGCGTTCGGGGTGGCGGCGATGGTCGCGTGGCGCACGGGCAGCGAGAGCATCGATGCGTTCAGCGGTCTTGGTCGCCGTGCGCCGTGGATCGCGGTGCCGATGGTGTGCTGTTTGGTGTCACTGGTCGGGCTGCCGCCGTTCGGGGGATTCATCGGCAAGCTTTGGATCCTCATGTCGCTGGGCGAGGCGGGCGGAACGCTGTATTGGGGTCTGTTGATTGTCGCCGTGCTCAACACACTGGTGAGCCTCTTTTTCTATCTGCGTATCGTCAAGGCGATGTTCTTTGCCGACGACGGGCTGGACGCGTTTACACCGTCGATCCCGGGGACTGCGATGGTCAACGCGTGCGCGATCGTCCTGGTGCTGCTGGGCGTCGTTTTCATCCAGCAGCCGCGGGACATGGCCAACGAGTACGCCGGCAACCTGTTCCGCCCCAACGTGTTGCAACAGCGAGACCAACGGCAAGCCGGCGGTGCGCCCGGAAGTTCACATTCCGAACCGATCCGCCTGACGCACCTCGACGCCGTAGAATAGACGGCGATTCGTTGACAAGGATCGCGTGGGGCGGCTACGCTTGGCGGGTGATGATCAACGCCGCGGCGATCGACATTCTGAACGAGCTTCTGCGGCGGGAATCGGAGAGCGTCCTGTCGCGCATCGGGGAATCTGAGGTGTTCGTTTCGTGGGCATCGGCCGACGAACGCCGAGCGGTGGCGGGCATGCTCGAAGAGGAAGCCGAGCACCGCGCC
>JAJDDR010000173.1 GCA_029260255.1 Phycisphaerae bacterium | reverse complement strand
GACGTTGTCGACTTCGGCATCCATCTCGACGAGGATTTCCGAGCGGGTCACGTTCTCGATGAGGATGTGGGTCGCCCCCGTAAACGGCGATCCGTGCAAGTAGTCGATGTCGAGTTCGTAGAACCACTGAAGCTCGTCGGCCGGCATCTCGAACTCGATTACGGTGGAATATGCGGCCTCGGCCATGCCGCCGGGGTTGTCCCCGCCGGGCAGGAACGACGGGAAGTACCCGGCGATCAGTTCGACCCACATGCTCAACACATCTTCGGTCGCCAGCAGGGTCGACCCGGCCGATGCCAACGCGGACGCCCCCATCGCCCCTGCCTGCGTAACGTCAAAGGCGCTCACACGGACCCCGGACCCGTTTGAGTCGCTCCCGCACCCCTCCTCCGACATCACCTGACCGCCGTCGAACACGTTCGCCGCGGCGCTGGCGCAGAATTCCTCGCTCCAGGACCAAACCCCCTCCGCTCCCGCCGCGCCGGCGCCGATGGCACAGGTCAGCAAAACACACGCGGTTATGCTTGCACGTGTCACGTCCATTCCCTCCACTTCTCTCCGACGGACGTAGATGTGTCATCCGTCGCCCCTTACGAAGCACCTTACCGGAATGCCGGTGTCCATCCCAGTGTTTTCCCATCAATTGATATGCCGGACGCGTGGGTTGAAACCCGCAGAGCGTGACCATGCCGCCGCCGCTGCGCGGCTCGCTGAATCCGTCGGCGTTTCCCTCGGTGATCGTGAACCCGTCGAACTCGGCGGTATCGTCCGTCCCGCCGCGGCGTTACTCGGACGTCGCGGGCGGACAATCGGCGCGGGCGCTCAAGGCGGTCGCCAGCATCCGCTGGGGAAGCGGCGCCCGAAGCGACTGCGGCGCACCGGGGTGACGGCGGAGCGCGTCGGCATTCTGAACCTGCCACGCCAGACCGGTGACGTTGGTGTACGTCACCACCACCTCGCATTCGTCGCCGCCGGTCACCGCGGCGCGCGGCAGGCGCCCGAGTTCGACGCGGTCGGCCGGTGCGAGGAGTTTCAATCTGTCGTTCGAGAACGCCGATGCCTTCGACGCGCGCGGCGCGGGCAGCTCTTCGATGGCGCCCTGCCGCGCGACCGACCACCGCAGGCTGGCGAACGGCGTGGAGCGGCCGGGCACGATGTTGAGATTGACCCACACCGGAACGTCGCTTCGGTTCATCAGTGTTGCAACAAACTCATCGCCCTTTGTATCGACTCGAAGGCTTGCAGCCGCGTTGGCCCGCCGGACGCACTCTGGGGCCGGCTCCGTGACGGTGATGACGACCGGGTTACTTTCAACGCGGCCTACACCCGCCTGTTGCATCTCGGCGTCGTCCCACTGCGGCTGGTACACGAATTGCACGTGGTAGTCACCCGCTCGCAGAAACCTGAATCGCGACCATCCGCGATTGAACCGCTCGACGCGGTGCGTTCTCGCGCCGTGCGGCGCGAGCGACGTGATGGGCGGGTCGTCGATTCGCCGGTTGACCGCGGCAAGCATACGCGGGTCCTCGTTGATGTCGTCAACGAACAACGAGACGTTGTTGCCGTCGGGACCGGTAACCACAAGGAAGTCGGCAAGGTCGAGCATCGCGGAGACCTGCGCGAGCCTGTCCTGTCCTCCGGGTGGAAACGCGCCGAGCTCCTCGAACGGCAGTCGGGCGCGGTGTTTCGTCGTGTTGGTCGCGCGAAGCTCCAGGTCGAACCCGTCCGACCAGGCGATGCGCGTGGACGACGCCCGAAGCTCGACCGACACGCCGGCAAACAGCAACTCGTCCATGAGGCGCAGAAGGTGCCGCGCACGGATGGCGACCTCGAAGTCGTCACCGCGCGTTGCATCGCGCAGCGCCTCGGTCGCCCGCGGACCGACGATGATAAGTTGCTCGGTGGCTTCGACGCGCTCGCTGTACGAGCCGGAACCGAGTTGCTCGACGAGACGTTGGATCTTCGCGTCATCGGCAGAGGTCCGAGCCGGCGCAAGGGCGAGCAGGATGACGGCGCAGCACTTCATGCGGGATATGTCGGCAGCGGCGCGAGCACGGGTCAAGGTGTTTTGTGTCCGGTATCGTCCACACCGTTGAACGCGGCGATTCCCAGCGAATCGGTCACCTGAGGCCGCTTGGCGGCCGCCGTGATGAGAAACATCCGCACCGACTCGACGAGATCGGGATTGGCCGCGCTCGCTGCGACGAACGGTCCGAAGTTGACCGGTGCGGTTTCGCCGAGAACGCGAAGCTGGTCCTTGCTGAAGCTCGTCGGTATCAACTGGCCCCCGGTATCGGGGTACCGATCGTACTCGCTTCGCAGGATCACGCCGACGGGTGTCAGTCCGTAGACAATCTCCTTGGCCGCCTCGAAGGAGCTGATGTGATACTGGAGCGCCGCGATCGGCACCAACTCGCGCTGGATTCGCTCGAGGGGGACACCCGCGTCGTCGAGCAGCTTGGCCGCTCCGTAGTGCAGCACCGGGTCGCCGCGCGGACCGAATGCGAATCGTTGGTCGGCGATGTCCGCGACGGAAGTGATGTCCGACTTGGCTGACGCCACGACCAACCCGGTGCGATCCTGCGCGTCGGCGTACGCAATCACGTTGGCGACGTCGGCGTCGGCGCGCATTTCTTCGAGCTGCGCCGCGCTGAGCATGGCGAAGTCGAGGCGACCGGATGTCATCTGGGCGGCCACCTGAAACGGTTTGAGCTGCACGACCTGCACCGGGCGTCGTGCGTACCCGGCAAGCGCGCTGCAAAACTCCATCCACGGTGTCTTGTCGCGTAGGTCCCACCAGGCGCGCACGTCCCAGACGCTCTGATCATCGGAAACGACGGCGATGCGGATCGGCTCCTGATCGACCGCGAACAGCGGCTTGAAATCGAACGGGTTCCATAAGCTGGCGGAGAACAACTCGTTCGATGAGTCGCTCTTGCAGCCCGCGGAAACGGCGAGAAGAGCCCCGAGCAAGGCCGCTGATCGTATGGTCTGCATGGTCGGTCCAATCTGAATGCCGGCGCGGGCCGGACTTCCGCCGCCCCGTTGCCGGGCCGCGAGTATACAGGTGCTGATTGCCCCTCTCAACTTGAGCTGTTTCGGTCGACGCACACGCTGCGGGCGGGTTGATCTTGCCTCGGCAACGGTCATGCGGGTCCGATGGCTCCGATATAAAGCGTGGCTGCATTTTGCATCAACACTTCGTATTCCGCCAACTGCGATCCAACGCGTATACCTCGATGAACCCCTCGAACGACACCGCCTCCCCCAATCCCCTGTCGTCGGCGGTTCCGTCTACGCGCAAACACCGCGCATGAGTAGCATGTACGTCATGATCGCGCCCGTCCTCACCGGCATCCTCATCGGCGGCAAGTCGACACGCATGGGCACCAACAAAGCCGTCCTGCCGTGGCGCGACTCAACGATCATCGAGACGATCGTCCAAGCGGCGCGCACCATCACGACGGAGTGTGTTCTCCTCGGCACGTGCGAAAACCTGCCCGATTCGCTGTCCGAAATGCTGTCGCTTCCCGACCCGCGCCCCAACGCGGGACCGCTCGCGGGGCTCTGCGCCCTGCTCGACTACGCTCCCAACGGATGGTGCGTCCTTCTCAGTTGCGACGTCCCCAACATCTCGCAGGATGCAATCATTGCACTGACCGGCCACATCACTCCCGACACGAAGGCAGTCGCCTATACCACCGACCAGTCGTCCATCGTTCATTCCACTGCCGCTCTCTACCACACGGACCTTCGCGACCCCGCGCGCCGCGCGCTCGACGCCGACCAACGCTCGCTACACCGGTTCATTCGCTCCGTTCCCCACACCCTGGTTCCCGCCGACCGGCGGACCGAACGCGCACTCCGCAACGTCAACGTGCCAGCCGACTACACGCCGCCGCGGTAGGGTCGCGGTCGCGGGAATCGGCTAACGCTCGTCCGGCGCGCCGGCTTTCTTGAGTTCGTGTCTCAGTTTTCCAGCCCAGATGGGGTGCAGGTCGTTCAGGACCTCGAGTTCCTCTTCGGCGTGGGGGCGTTGGCCTTTCAGCAGGTAGGCTCGGCCCAAGAGGAAGTGAGCGCGCGGGTCGCGGTTGTTCAGCCGTCCGGCGGAGCGCGCGGCGGCGAGCGCGGCATCCGCATCGCCTTGTTCGAGGTACGCACCGGTGAGCGCGAAGTACGCAGCGGGCTCATAGGGATCGGTGTCGACGGCCCGCTTGGCGGCGGCGATGGCCTCGTCCGGTTGACCGGCATCGGTGAGCGTCTCGGCGAGATGAACGTGGGCGGAGGTGTTGCCGGGTTGCCGGGCGATCACGGATCGGAACTCCGCCGCGGCGCCGGTGTGGTCGCCGGTCTTCCTCTTGGCGAGCCCCAGGTGCAATCGCATGTCATGGTCGTCGGGGTGCCGCGCGACGATCCGTTGAAACGCGCCCACCGCGCGGTCGAAGTTCCCGGTCGTCATGGCGGCGATTCCGAGCGTACGCCGCGACGCGAGGTCGTTGGGATCAATCCGGACGGCTGTGGCGGCCGCCTCTTCGGCCGCCTTCGCGTCACCTTCCTGCAGCAAAGCCACCGAGAGGTTGGCGTAGGCAGGCCCGTATTCGGGTTTCAGGCGGATACACTCGCGGAAGGCGTCGATCGCGCGTTTTCGCTCTCCTTTCATGGCCAGCGCGACGCCGAGCGAGGCGTGTGCCTCGGCGAACTCGGGCTCGACGCGTATGGACGCCTCGAACGCGGCGATTGCACCGTCGAGATCGCCGCGACGTCCCGCATCGACCCCCGCGGCAACGAATCGGGCCGCCTCGCCGGTTTCTGTGGCTGTTTGCGGGGCGGTCCGCTCCGGAGATGCCGGGCTGGTGTTCTGCGGAGGCGTTTCGGGCGCAACCGCCGACGGCTCGCGCTCGCATCCGGACCAAATCACTTGGGCACCGACGAGCACGGCGGAGATTGCCAAACGTCCGATTTTTCGTGAAAGAATCGCTCGCCCGTCCACGTTGACCATACTCCGGGGCACCCGAGGTCCGCGCGGATGGTATCCGCTCGGGGCGGCGCAGTGAACCCGCAAGCTGTTTTTGGGGCGTTTGTCGTCGTTTCGGGAACGGACGAAGATGTGAATTGAGATGATTTTTTGTACTTGTGGCGGACCGATGCTAGAATGGACAGGTTGCGGCTGGGGCCACGTGGACCGGGGGACAACGCGCGTTCGGCGCTCTGTGCCGTTTCCCCGTCGATGCGCGATCCGGCCGGGCAGGCGCCCGTCGCGCTTCCGCTCGCACGGAGGACCGGGGTGTTCTTGGCTGCAGTAGTTGGGCTGGCCGTACTGGCCACGGCGGTCGTTTGGACCGGCGCGTGGCGTTATGCGCTGCGCCCGTTTTGCATCCGTTCTGGCGCCATGACACCGGAGCGACTGGGCTTCCACGTGACGGACACCGAAGATACCGCGCGAGTGAACGGCGTCTGCGAGGCGTTCGCGGGCGGATTCAACGCGATGGTCTCCGGTCGGTCCGGGCGGGCGTGGCTGGAATTCACCGCGAATCAGCCGGTTCTGTTCCGACCGTTCGCCGCGGAAGGAGCGGCGACTGGGTTTTCGTTGCGGAGGCTGGGCTTCTGTTCGCCGCGTCAGTTTGAGCGCGCGCTGGTGGAGCGGCACGATGGATACCGATACCTGCAATACGTCGGCTTGGGTTTCTGGTACGCGATGCGCGGCTGGAGCCCCGCGCGCGTTACGCGGCGTGTGGCAGAACTCGATCCGCTACACGGGATGCTCTGTTGGGACGGGTACGGGTTCAAGTCCGGGTTCTTTGATTACGAGAATCGCGCGAATTGGCAGGACCGGTTCGACACGATTCCGGCATACGGCAGGAACGTCGCCCATCAAGGCGTTGGACGCAGCCTGTGGTTTCGGTTCATGGGTCGTCCGGCGGAGCTGATTGAGAATGTCCGGTCGTTCGGCAAGTTCGCGCCGGACGTCGCGGCCGGCGTCGGTTTGGCGGCGGTGTTCACGACGATGGACGCCCCCGAGCGGGGCGATTTGTTGCTTGAAACGATGCCAGAGGTGTGGCACGATGAGGTTCTGCTCGGCATGTGCTTCGCGTACAAGGCGCGCTCGATTAACGATTCGGCGTACTTTGCACGGGCGATGTCAGCAGTCGGCTCAGATCGCCGGTCGGCGGTGGAGAGCGCGATCGCCGAGTGTGACGCGATCGAGTCTGAGATTCGTGCGGACGGCGAGGGTGACGGTTATCGACGCTGGCGCGAGGGCGTTCGCGGCTGGTTGCGCGAGCATGTGGTGTATCCGTTTGTCGGATTGAAGACGCCGGAACGCGTGGCGGCGGTGGCGTAGTTTTTTTGGTTTGGGGGATGATCATGGTCAGTTTCGAATCGGCGAAGAATGAGATTATCGAGTGGGTGGCGGGCGCGCTCGAGGTGAGCGCCGAGGAGGTCGATCTCACGAAGCCGCTGCCGGAGTTGGGTATCGATTCGCTGGATG
>JAJDDR010000172.1 GCA_029260255.1 Phycisphaerae bacterium | reverse complement strand
TTCTTCGATACCCATGTTCGCGACCCGTGTTTGGAAGTTCAGACCGTAGATGCCATCACGATCACGAATCAGGAATCGCGGAGCTTCCTCCTCTGGAAAGGCCTCGACGATCTGCTGGGCTGCCCACGTGGCGGTCGGGTGTGCCGTCACATTGAAGTGGACAACACGCCGACGGTCATGGCGGAGAACAACAAAGGCGAACAGAATACGGAACGTTGCGGTTGGGACGACGAAGAAATCAATGGCGACGATGTCGGCCAGATGATTGTCCAGGAAAGTACGCCACGTTTGCGATGGCGGCTCGCGGTCGCGATTCATGTACTTGGCCACAGTCGACTTGGCCACGTCGTAGCCAAGCAGCGCCAGCTCGGATTGGATGCGCGGCGCGCCCCAGAGGGCGTTCTCCCGAGACATGCGTCGGATCAGCTTGCGGATCTCTGCATCGATCATCGGGCGGCCGGACTTCCTGGATCGCGACTTCCACCACCGGTAGAGCTTGAAGCCTTGCTTGTGCCATCGGACCACGGTCTCGGGCTGGACGATCAGGAGGACGGAACGCCAGCCGGACCAAAGTCGGGACAACCAAACCCAGAAGATCCGGTCGCGATTCCCGAGCCGAGGGCACTTCACCTTCTGCTCAAGAGCCGCGAGTTGCTGCCGGAGGGCGAGGTTGTCGGCAGCCAGTTCGGCTCTGTCACGAAGGATCCCGCGAATGAACAGCAGCAAGATGCGAGTCAAGCTCATTTCACAGCCTCCGGGAACCTCGATCACGTTTCGGAGACGGTAGTCGAGGCGTCGAACCTGTCAAACCACAAGTCGTGTATTGACAAGGCGTACGGAATTCTCGGGATGGACAACCGTTTTTGCTCGGCGGTCTACGGTTTTGCCCCGAGTGGTTCGTCCAGCGTGAAGCAGAGATTCGTATGACTCGACCAACATCCCGCAGCAAGGATGCACGCATGTGGATTCTGCCTCCTGAACACTACGCACCGCTTGTCAACAAACGACGACTTACGATTTGACGCTCTCGACGCCTCGGCATCGTCTTCAAGACACCATGGCGAATTTTGGAGGTGGCGTCTCCCCATCAAACTGATCCCCCTGCTGGCTTCGAATCCGGGGGTGGATCAAGAGGAGAGGCCAATTGCGAACTTGGTAAGCGCCACGCGCGCGGCTGCTTCGGAGTTTGGCAGTCAGGTTGGCACCTCTGCCCAGAAACTCCGTATCGCCCCGAATGCCAGCGCCAGAGTTGACGCCTCAAGCTGTGCCTCAGTCGCCATGGCGGCGAATTCCCTCTCCCAACTTGCGGGCGGATCGGGCAACACCGTCGGGATGTCGTGCGTCCGACGGCATGTGAACGTGGCTTTGATGGCGCCGGCCACCTCGTCGTGCGCGATCTTGCCGGCCTCTATCAAGAGCACCAGATCCACGAGATCTCTGCTGCGGGTGTTGGTGCGGTCGGTCCAAGGGAACGTGTAGGCGTGGATCTTCTCCGCGAACTGCTGAGCTACGGGGATAGCCAGTACTTCGGCGGGGGCAATGCCGGCGAACGCCAGAAGATCTTCAGCCTGCAATCGCTCCGGTGTCCCATGGAGCACGTCGCCGATACCGACGTCGATGTGGAAGCTGCCAAAGACCCGCCCAGCCATGCGCGCCTGCACCGGGAATCGCGCTCCGCCCTGTGGAGCACCCAGCAGTTCGGTCCGCGAGGCGGCGATTTGGAAGTTCAGGCAGTCTCCAAGGTCGATGTCGGCCGCTGTTTGCAGGTCGTCTCGAATCCGTTCCAGCCGACCCTCGACGCTGGCTACACCTTCGTCAGCGCTCACGGTCAGGTCGACGTCTTTCGTTGTTCGGGCTTTGGGACGATACCGCAACTCCATCGCGTATCCGCCCTTGAGGAGCCACGGTGGACTGGGCCGGGCAAACAGACGTGCGAGCAGGCGCTCGATGAGGAGCTTGAGCCGGAGCGTGTTGAGCGGAACTGCTCGTTCTTCGGCCAGGGTCTTGAGACGGCGTTCGAGTGCCTGGCGGAATGCTGCCGGACTGCTGAAGGTACGTGCCATCATTCCATCATCCGAGGGCCGAAAGCACGCGTCCGAGACGCGAGTCAGACGGCAACTGCCCTACGGCGTCCGTGAGCTCCATGCGGCGAACGGTGCCTTCCGCTAGCGACTGCTCGACAACCTGATTCAGTTGTTCTTGGGTGACGGTTTCCTGTTCTGCCACGTCGAGCAGTGTGCGAAGTGGCGTCGTAACGCGAAAGCCCTCGCGTTCTTCAACTTGCTCGGCTGCGAGTCGGCCCTTGTGCAGCACGCAACCGGCCGGCGGCTTCTTCCGGAACGAACGCGGGACGATCAGATGTGTGCGCGTAGGCAGCAGCTCGCCCAGCCCGTGGACAGCGAGCGCCGTCTCATGGGAGACAACCGCCTGCGGCCGGTCATCGCGCCCGCGGCTCCAGAGGCTGAGGCGAATCAGGTCGTCGTGCTCTGACGGTGGAATCCCTTGGAGCTGGAATAGCCCACGTTCGACCCGCTCGAAGTTGCCAGCCTTGACGTGGTAGTCGAGGTGCCGCTTGCCATAGCCGACGGCGGCCGCCTGCTTGGCGGTGAAGTAGCCGCCTTGCGTCTGGGCAAGGTCCGAGAGTTCTCGCCGTGCGTCCTTCGTGCTCCGATAGATCATGCGCAATGGTCCACAACTTTTGGACTATTATGCGCGCCTAAGAATCGAGTGTCCACCCGCGTCCACGTGTGGTGACGTCGGAGATGGTCGCTGACACCGCGCGAGGGTGTGCTTGTCGACAGTGCGAACGACCGAGCGCATCGCCCAAGCCCTTGGCAACCCGCCGACCAAGGTGTACCCGATGAGTACCCGATGAAACCGGTCTCTGATGGGGTCGTATGGTCTCGACGAGTCAAGAGTGGTCATTCAAAACCCGCTTTACTTTCGCAAGAACCGCGATCCTGGCTCAGAAACACCGATTTCCAGCCGGGGGGAAGCGACATTCGATTGTAAGCATTCAGTGAACCCGTGTTCGCATCCGGGGCGTCGCGTGGATTCGATGGCGGGGGCTGAACACGCACCGGCGGAGCCGGTACCCTACTGGCGTGCCCGTTGAGGATGCCGTAGG
>JAJDDR010000171.1 GCA_029260255.1 Phycisphaerae bacterium | reverse complement strand
CGGCTAGATTCCTCGCTGCGCTCGGAATGACGGGGGCGGGCTGGGGGCGGGGGTCGTGGGTCACGCGGTGGGGGTTGTCGAAACATGCCGGCGCAAGCGTGGGCATGGCACCCGGGCTTTGTTGTTGAACATCGCGGGCTGTGGAAGCACTGGCGGGCAAGCCGCCAGTGGTACCCGTTCGGACGTCGAAAAGCGTTCGTCGCTCATAGACAGTCCCGTCCGCCGCGGGGGGCGGACGCTACGAGCCCGCCGGACGTGTCACGCAGCAGGTCAAGAATGGCGATTGACGATGCCGATAGAAGCTATATTCTGCGGTATTGCGTCGGGCCGGGGTGGTTCGGCGGGACTGCGTGGTTGGCACATCGTGACGGAGATGAGGCATGAAAGGCATCAAGGATCTACTCGGCGGCGAGGCGGACAGCTTGCTCGGGCACAAGTGCGCCGGGATCACTCAGGACATGCTCCAGCTACCCGGGCCGGATTACGTTGACCGGGTGTTCGCGGGTACGGATCGGCCTATCCCCGTCGTGCGGAACATGCAGTCGATCTTGGACCACGGGCGGCTCGGTGGGACGGGGTACGTTTCGATCCTGCCGGTGGATCAGGGGATCGAGCACACGGCCGGGGCTTCGTTCGCGCCGAATCCGATGTACTTCGATCCGGAGAACATCGTGCGGCTGGCGATCGAGGGCGGGTGCAACGCGGTGGCATCGACGTTCGGCGTGCTCGGGGCGGTGGGTCGGAAGTACGCACACAAGATTCCGTTTCTCGTTAAAATCAACCACAACGAGCTGATGACGTATCCGAACAAGCATGACCAGATCATGTTCGGCAACGTGCAGCAGGCTGCGGACATGGGGGCCGCGGCCGTGGGGGCGACGATCTACTTCGGGTCGGAAGAATCGAACCGGCAGATCCAGGAGGTGACTGAAGCCTTCGCCGTGGCCCACGAGCTTGGCATGGTGTGCGTGTTGTGGTGCTATCTGCGGAACAGCGGGTTCAAGAAGGACGGCACGGATTACCACGTTGCGGCCGACCTGACCAGCCAGGCGAATCACCTCGGGGTGACGATTCAGGCGGACATCATCAAGCAGAAGCTGCCGGAGAACAACGGCGGATTCACGGCGATCAACTTCGCCAAGACGCACAAGAGTGTTTACGACAAGCTGACGACCGATAACCCGATCGACCTTACTCGGTATCAGGTCGCGGGCTGCTACATGGGACGGATGGGCCTGATCAACTCGGGCGGCGCTTCGGGGGAGAACGACTTCGCCGACGCGGCGCGCACGGCCGTGATCAACAAGCGGGCCGGTGGGATGGGTTTGATCTCCGGTCGCAAGGCGTTCCAGCGCCCGATGAAAGACGGCGTCAAACTGCTCAACCTGATCCAGGACGTGTATCTCGATAAGGCGGTGACGATCGCGTAGACGTCCAATTGAAATGACGACATTGCAACGCCGGGCGTGCGCAGCCGCACGCACCGGCGTTTTCGTTTTCGCGTCGCGGTCCAGTTGTGCGCTCACCTACAAAGGTGATCTCGTGGGGCGGCGCGCTCACGGGTTGCAGGGACGATTGCCAACAAGCGAGATGGAGTTGTCTTTTCGTTAGTGCCATGAACTAACAGTACAGCGCAAGGTCGACACGCTGGCAGAACCGCGACTGTTAAGGAGCGGCCCCGAACCCTCGCAAACGCCTCATGCGCGCGCGGCCGCTTCCTGACGGGCGCGGTTCTGACCACTTTGCGCTGTACTCCTAGCCCGGGACAGCCGTCGCGTGCGGAATTGGCATTCTTCGACGCGACGGGAGCCCAAGTTGGCGAGTTCGACTTCCCGCACGATGCGGTGGAGGTACCGGGGTCGCAGGAGCCCAGCACTCCCAACCTGTTCTCGGCGCTCATCGCGACGCAGGAATTCGTTGACGCGACGGGTTTGCAGGCCGATTTCATCATTCCGAATGATATCATCAACCGAGCCGGGAAGGTGTGCTTCCGGGACAACATCAGCCCATTCTTGGTCAACATCTGTCTGACCTACGGCGACAATGCCAGCCCCGACGTCGACAACGGGCTGGTGCCTTACGTTTGCCCGCCACCGCCGACATCCGAGTGCCCCCCCGCCGCTGCGTTGCCTATCACGAACGCGCAGGCGTTGCAGAGGTTCCAGAACTTCCCATGCACGGGTGATGCGTGCCACACCAACGCCGATTTCCGGTTGAGCACTCCCGCTCCGCGGAACGCCAACGGCAACACCACGACTGTCGCCGTCAAGTCCACCTTGGCGCAGGGCGAAACGCTGTTCACGGTCGAGCCGTTTCTCGGCAACGGGCGCTCGTGCGTCACGTGCCACGCAGCCGGCGATGGATTCGGTCTGAACCCGTCGACGATCGCGTTACTGCCGCCCGACGACATGCTTTTTGTGGCGGAATTCGACCCCAACCTCTCTCAGTTGGAGAACACGTGCTTGATGCGCGGAGGGCGGTCGTTGATCCTGGAGAACGTCCACATGTTCGCCAACGATCCTGCATTCCGCACCTCGCCTCACCTGATGAACGTCGCCGGCACGGGACCGTACGGGTGGAGCCCGGAGTTCGGCGGCGCGATCAACTTGCGCGAATTCTGCAAGGGCGCGGTCAAGCAGCATTTTCCCAAGTTCCTCCCGCGGAACTTCGACCCCGACAGCGGACCGATGAGTCAGCGAACGGCGACGGTCGAGGAACTGACGTTCATGGAGGAGTTTCAGAACGGGATCAAGACTCAGGTGCTCGACGGTCAGGGTGACCTCGGCATCAATCGCGAGCAGAACCTCGACCGCTTGATCGCCGCGTTCGCCGCGTGCAACAGCACGCCTCCGCTGGCCGACATCAACGCCGGGCGCGCGCTCTTCGTCACCGGGGACGCGGCCGAGGCGGCTTGCGCTGCTCTCGCCGACCGA
>JAJDDR010000018.1 GCA_029260255.1 Phycisphaerae bacterium | reverse complement strand
GCCCCAACGCAAGTGCCCACACCACGCCCACGGCCAACAGCACCGAGCCGCCAATCGCCATGTCCGGCGCTGTCGACCACGCCGCACTGGTAAACGACCACAAGACATACAATGCCATCAGCGCCTGCGCCGCAGCCAGGGGCGTGATCTGCGGTCGTGGGTTGTCCGCCGCGGCGGGTTCCTCAGGCTCGCCGGTCGCGATAGTGTCATCGAGTGACACTTCCTCGTCGACTCTGCTCCGGCCGAGCATATTCAAGCCGCAAGCCATCGCGGCCAGCCCGGCGCCGATGCCGAACATCAGCGACTTGATCTCGATTCCCTGAGCCGTTGTCTGCGTGTAGCCGAGGTTCAAGACGCCCACGATCGCGCGCAGCGGGGACTCTTCCTGCCAGTCCTTGGAACCCTCCATGCGGGCATGAGGCCCGCTGGTCAGCAGGCAACTGCCCGCCACCGTGACCACCAACAGACAAAGCAGGACCACGTGCAGAGGCCGAACGCGATCTGTATCGATGACTCGTAGCACTTTCATGCCGAACCGGACGGATTCCACGGGACTTCGCGTACGCCCGCGCGATGATTGGCGACGCGCGACCACGCAAACAGAAGATCGGCCAAGCGGTTCAAGTACGGCACGACGTGGTCGGGAAGATCGGCCGCCTGTGCCAGCGCCACGGCACTTCGTTCCGCCCGACGGCAGATTGTCCGCGCCAGGTGAAACCGCGCGGCCAACTCATCGCCCCCGGGGAGGATGAACTGCTTGAGCGGTTCGACCGCTTCGCTCGCTTCGTCGATCAAGGTCTCGAGTGCCGCAACATCCGCGGGCGCGATCGCCGGTGTCGATTCGTGACCATCCGGATCCGCCAGCACGGCTCCCACGACCAGCAGTTGACTCTGAATCCTCTCCATCTCACCTCGCCACTGTGCGCCTGTGCATGCCGCGGACACCCAGCCGATCGCCGCGTTGAGTTCGTCGACTTCGCCGTACGCGGATACGCGAATGTCGTTCTTGTGTACGCGGGCGCCTCCGATCAGTCCCGTGTCGCCCTTGTCGCCGCCCTTCGTATATAGACGCACAGCAATCCTCCGCGGTTCGCTCCCGCAACGCTAGTGCTTGAAATGCCGCGTGCCCGTGAAGACCATGGCCACGCCGCGCTCATCACACGCCGCAACGGTGTCTTCGTCGCGCTTCGAGCCGCCCGGCTGAATGATGGCGGTTACGCCGGCATCCACGAGTATGTCCGGTCCGTCCCTGAACGGGAAAAACGCGTCCGATGCCGCGACCGATCCGGCCAGCGCCGCTTCGTGACCGTTCTCCTTCGCCAGCCACGTTGCGATACGACAACTCATCACCCGCGACATTTGTCCCGCGCCGTTACCGATCAGCATCCCGTCTTTGCAGATTGATATGGCGTTGCTTTTCGTATGCTTGCACACCAGCCAGGCCAACCGCAAGTCGGCCATCTCGGTCTCAGTCGGTCTCCGCTTCGTGACGATCTTCCAATCCTCTTCTTTCAATCCTGAGTCATCCAGACTCTGGACGAGCATCCCCCCGACGATCTGCGCATAGCGAAGTTCGTCTTTTCCAGGAAGTGAATCATAGTGACCATGATCCAGAAGCCGGACTCTCGATCCCCAGTTCCTTGACTCCCGGATGGACTTGACGACGTTGTCATCAATGAACGACGGAGCCAACCACACTTCAACGAAAAACCCCCCGGCGCTGCGTTCCTTGCCCCAGTTCTGATACGTGTTCATTACAGTTTCCGCGAATCCGCAATCAACGGAGAAGTTGACAGCGAGGATTCCACCCATGGCAGCGTTCGTGTCTCCGAGGTACGCTCGCCGGTAGGCGTCGATGGGGTTTCGATCGACTGCAGCACCACAGGCATTGGTGTGCTTAATGAACACGCAGACGCAGGAGTCCGAGTGGGCGTGTGACAATTCGCCGCATAATTCAAGTGCGGCGCTGGCGTCCGCATAATTGTTGTAGGAGAGGTCGACGCCCGCGCCCGAAACGTCGCAAGCAAGTGCGTTGAGTCGACGGTCATCAAAAAGACCGAAGTATGTGCCGGTTTGATGTGGATTCTCTCCATAGCGCAGCTCGCGGCCTTCCAGCAGACGGACCATTCTGTTGCCGAGCGTCTCTCCTGGAGCTTGCTCCGTCAACCATTTGCCTACGTGACTGTCATAAACACTCGTGTCAAGAAACGCTCGTTGGGCGTTATCCAGTCTCAAGTGTCTCAGGTGTTCTTTATCACCGTTTTGAAGGGCGTCGACGATCTCGGAATAGCTCCGCGGTTGATGACATACCAACACGTGCCGACAGTTCTTCGCCGCCGCCCGGAGCATGCACGGACCGCCGATGTCGATCATCTCGATCGCCTCGGCGAACGTGCAGTCCGGTCTGGCGATCGTCTCCTCGAACGGATAGAGGTTGACGACCACCATGTCGATCGGCTCGATGCCCGCTTCGGCCAACTGGCGCATGTGATCGGGATTGTCGCGGTCGGCGAGGATGCCCGCGTGGATCTTCGGGTGCAGCGTCTTTACGCGGCCGTCGAGCATCTCGCCGGACCCGGTCACTTCCTCGACGAGTGTGACGGGTATTCCCTTCTCGGCGAGGAGCTTCGCGGTGCCGCCGGTCGAGAGGATCTCGATCCCGAATCCCTCGCTCAGCGACTTGGCGAAGTCCACGATGCCGGTCTTGTCGTACACGCTTATCAGGGCGCGCTTGATCGTCGATGACATGCGGGTCACCTTACCAGACCGCTCCGGTTCGGCAAGGGTGAGAGGCGACCGTTGGCCGACGGCAGATGCCCAAAGAGAAACGGCCGTGGAACCCAACGAATTCCGCGGCCGCCGTTCTCAATATTTCGTGACGGCTACGGCGTTTCGCCCGCGTCGACCATGTCGCTTGCGCCGCGGTCCCACGCCCAGTATTGGTGCCGTCCGCCTATGCGCAACACGGCAACTACCTCGCCGAGTTCCGACGCCTGCCGTACGGATTCGCGGAAGGGCAGCTTCAGGTCCGGCGTGGCCAACGTCAGCGCTCCCGATCGGTGGACGATCTTCATGGACCGAAGCAGCGCGTTGCGGCGCGACCGCTCATCCTCGAGCATCTGTCGCTCGATCTGCAGGGACTCGCGTTCGCGCAACAGCGCCTGGCGTTTCTCGGAGATCTTTATGAACGGTTCTTCCTTGCCCCACCAGTCGAACCGCTCGTGGGCGATGCGATCCTCGACGTTGACTTCCGAGTTGCGGTACAACGCCTTGTTGCGGGCCGCGCCGTAGCGCACGTCGAGGTATTCCTCCCGATCGGCCAGCACCGCCAGCGTTCGATCGATGTCATTGATCGCCTGATAGTACGCGACGTCGCGCTCATGTTTCACGCGCTCGAGATCGGCCACGAAGTAGACCTGCTCGATGAGGTCACCCTGCTTGATGTGCTCGAACTCGCGCCGTTCCAACCCCTCCGTGTAAGAGAGATCCCGCGAGGGGAAGAGGTGTTCCGCCTCCTGGTGCAATGCACTGGGCAGTCTGATGGGCACAAACGCGTGCGCTACGAATCGCTTGGAGGTCGCCTGTGACGGCCGGCGAACCTCGAGCTCGCCGTAGATCGTGGCGTCCTCGGCACCCGCTCCGCCCATGTACGCCAACGCGTATCTGCCCGGAGGAAGGTCGTACACCGCGAAGTCCTCAACTTCGTGTTCCAGCCGATTGCCGACCGGACCGCGCGAGCGAATTTCCGCGCCCAGGTCGTCGGCGTCGCGGACCACCAACGTGCCGCCCTCGGGTGCGTAAACCTGAACCTGCACCGTGCGAAGCAACGACCCGTCCGGGCCGTTCTCGAACATGCTACAACCGGCAAGCGACGCCGCGACCGCCACGAACGCGAACAGTCCGAAACCACATCTGTGCATGTACATGGTCCTCACGTTGAACCCGGTCATCGAGCATCTCCTCAATGGGGATTGCATCCCGGCCTCGGAACCCCTCGCAGGGGTCCGCGCGGCCTTCCCCGTACGCTTCGCCGCGAGATCCGCCACGCGTCGACAAACCCCGGGTGATCGTAGCGGGGGCCTAACGACTGTCAAGCGTGACGATTCCACATCGCTCAATTGCGGGCGCATCGCAGGTTTGGGAGGCTATCCCGTCGGCACAAGCGGTGAGGGTTGGCCTCGGCCCTTAGGCAGCCGGAGGCTGGATGCGGTCTTTGTTCATGTACTTGCGGAGGGACTCGGGAATGGTGACCGTGCCGTCGGCATTCTGGTGCAGTTCGAGCAGCGGGATCAGGATACGCGGGCTGGCGATGACCGTGTTGTTCAGAGTGTGGCAGTAGCGGACCTTCTTGCCGGCGTCTCTGTAGCGGAGCATGAGACGGCGGGCTTGGAACTCGTAGAAGCGGGATGCGGAGTGCGTCTCGCCGTAACTGTCGCGCGAGGGCATCCAGGTCTCGATGTCGAACTTCTGCACCTGTCCCTGACCCAGGTCGCCGGTGCAGACGTTCACAACGCGGTACGGCAGCTCCAACGCCCGCAGCACGTCTTCGGCGTTCTGGAGAATCTCGGCGTGGAACTTCTTGCTCAACTCCTCATCGTTCCGGCAGACGATGACCTGCTCGACCTTGTCGAACAGATGAATGCGATAGAGCCCGGTCGTATCCTTGCCCGCGGCGCCGGCTTCGCGGCGAAAGCACGTGCTCATCGCGCAGTACTTCAGCGGTAGCTGATTCTCGTTGAGTATCTCATCGGAGTGGTACGCGGTGAGGGGCACCTCGGCCGTGCCGACGAGCGCCTTTTCGTCGCGTTCGCACAGGTAGGCTTGATCGCGCCCGGTGGGAAAGTAACCGGTTCCGGTCATGACCTCTTCGCGCACGAGGACGGGGACGGACATCGGAACGAATCCACGCGCGATCATCATGTCCTGAGCAAGGCGCAGCACCGCCTGGTGCAGAAGAGCGCCGTCGCCCTTGAGAATGTAGTTGCGCGAGCCGGCCAGCTTGACGCCGCGCTCGATGTCGATGATGTCGAGATCGGCACCGAGGGTGACGTGGTCCTTGAGCTCGAAGTCAAAGTCGGGGATGTCGCCGACCGTTCTGAGCTCGATGTTTTCCGTGTCGTCCTTACCCTCGGGGACCTCCGCGGCCGCAGGCTGGGGGACCGTGAGCATGAGCCCGTCGAACTCCTCGTTGACCGTTCGGTCCTCCTCTTCGAGCGGCTTGATGCGTACCTTGACCTCGTTGAGTTCCTGCTGGATGCGGTCGGACTCGGTCTTGATGTCCTCGGCGGACCGGCCGTTTTCGACCGCCCGCTTGTGCCAGTCGGACTTGGGATTGCGGCACAGCGCGATCTGCTGGCCGCCTTCACGGCTCTTCGTCCGGAGTGCGTCGAGTTCCTGCTGAATCGCGCGGCGCCGGGCATCGACTTCGACGAGGTGATCGACGTCGCAGGCAACGTTCTTGAGGCGGGCGGCGTCCTTGATGCGTTGGGGGTCATCGCGGATGGTCTTGATGTCGATCATGTCGTCTGTCGTCCGATTGGTTCGTGCACTCGTCGCGGTGCGTCTTTGTTGAGCAACCGCCGGTGCCTGTCAAGGCGTAACGCGGAAACGAGTGGGTTTGACGGAGACGGACGGCTGCCGTACTGAGAGCGGCATGAGCATCTCGGTCGACGTTATCAGCATCGGAACGCTGAGTCGCAACGTCCTGTGGGACGAGCGAGCACCGGTACGCCCGGCGCACGCCACGACGACGCTCATCCGCGACGACGGCTTCAGCATATTGGTCGATCCGTCGCTGCCGCCCGAGTTGATGGCCCATCGGCTCGACGAACGCTCGGGGATGAAGCCGAGCCAGATCGACGTGGTGTTCCTCACGAGTTTCAGCCCGGCGCACCGGCGCGGGTTGACGCTGTTCGAGAAATCCGACTGGTTCATGAGCGAAGTGGAACGCGACACCGTTCGTGCTGCCATCGACGGCGTGCTGGGTGGCGGCTCGGGCGTGGAGGGCGTCTCGTACGACGAGATTCAAGCCGAAGTGGAGCTAATCGGACGCATCAAGGACGCGCCCGAGCGTTTCACCCCGGACGTTGGCTTCTTCCCGTCGTACGGCGCGAGTCCGGGTAACGCCGCCCTGCTGATCAGCGCGGCGCGTACGATCATCGTCGCGGGCGATGCGATCGTCACCCGCGATTACCTCGATCAGGGGCGCGTCTGGGACCGCTCCACCGACCCGGCGAAGGCCAAAGAGTCGTTTTCCGAGATCGTCGAGATCGCCGACGCCATCGTCCCCGGGCACGACAACATCATCTATCTGGGATGATGCGGCGGCGACAATTCGGCACATGTCGAAGGAGCCTGTGTTCCAATCTCCCTCCACAACTTGCGAGTCGTCGACCGGGCACGGTCGTCGCTGAACGCTCAGGGACACACGCATCCGCCACCCCGCTACCCTGTGCTTGCGTCGCCGGCGTGGTATGATTCGGATCGCGAGCAACTCACAACGTCAAGGTGCGTCGATGCAGCGATCACGATTCCGCAAGCGAGCCAAGTGGGTGGGGTCGGTGGGGTGTGCGGTGATCGTAACAGCATGGATCGCGACGTACGGGCGAATAAGCGAGTACGCGCACGTCGAGAACGGAACCAGCACGTACATCGGAATCACCGGAGGGGCGATTTGGTGTTTTGGTATGCCTTCGCATCCCGGCGAGCAAGGAGGATGGTACTTCGGCGAAGTTCAAGACCATACACGGACGTTTTGGCGACCACGCCTCATCCCAGCTTCACGCCTCGACGGGCCAGTCATCCCCCTCTGGATCCCCTTCCTCATCCTCGCCATCCCTACCGCCTTCCTCTGGTACCGCGACCGCCGCCCACCCCGCGGCTCCTGCCAATCCTGCGGGTACAATCTGACGGGCAACGTGTCAGGGGTGTGTCCAGAGTGTGGGACCAAGACATGATCCGGAAGGCGATTATCGTGGTGCTGACACTGGCGTCGGTAGCAACGTCCGTGGTGTACGTCGCGAGCTATCCCATGTCTCCCCTAAGGGGCTCGACCAGCATGCTGTTCGCACCAGTCTACAACGTTGTGCTGTACTCAGGGCGATGCAGAATCGCCGAGTGGGATGGTGGTTTCGCGACGCCGGGAAGGGCGTACACATTGTGGAGACTGACCGGCGGGTGGGAGTTCGGCAGAACTTTTTGGCACGACCGCGAGACATTCGGTCGGGACTCGGTACTAGTGTCCATGATCGGCTTCCCACTTTGGCTACCGCTTGTTCTGTTCGCCGCCTACCCCGTCGTCACCTTCGTCCGCGGCCCCTTGCGTCGACGTCGTCGCAAAAAGCGAGGCCACTGCCTCACCTGCGGCTACAACCTCACCGGCCTCACCGAACCCCGCTGCCCGGAATGCGGGACGGCGTTCACGCTGTAGGGCAGAAAATAGCCCAGTTTGGTAGTAGTGGAGATGAGCATATTGGTATGAATCGAGAGGAAGCGACACAACTGCTCGACTCGATCATCGCTGACTACGAACGACTCGGATTCGACGGCGTGTTGTCGCAGCCACCGCGCGACGCCCGCCAAATCGCAGGACCGACCGGATGCGAATACCAGATCGAAGTCGATGTGGTCAGACACCCGCGGAGACCGCACTTTGTTGACGTAATCGTATCCATCGACGATGGCGGATTCAGCGCCTGGTGCCCGCTGACAAAAACGCTGACGCTTCGCGCCGATCGCCTCGACGAGTGACTACTTGCCCGGACATGGGCATATGGGGCTGGTTACGTGGCCACTGCCTTCCGCCGTGCGAACATCGCCGTCGCGACGATCAGCAGGAACACCGTGGCGGGCTCGGGGGTTTTGTTGACCCGGAGACAGGTAGCGCCGGCTGGCAGCTATGCGGCAGGGCGACGTTTCCGGCGACGTCCCCATGCGGCGCCTCGAGCGATTCCGCCGGCACGAAGCGAACCTTGCCGGTTTAGGTAAAACGAAGCGGAACGAATGTCGGTCAGCGGGCGCGCGATGGATATGCGCCGTAAATGCGCTGCACCCCGTCGCTGTCACGTGCCTTGGGTTGCTCTGGGTTACGCAGTGAATTCGCACCAGCGGCGTGTGGCACGTCGTTTCACGCCCGATAGCGCAGCCCGTCGAACATCTACATGAGATGATTCCTTACACGGTTGTTTTGGCTTTTGCGGTGCCGCCGGAGTAAGATGGTGCAGGGTGTCGGGCCTCCGTCGAACCCGGAGCGTCGAGGGCGTCCTTGCGAGCCGAACCATCATGACCGGACGATCCGCCGCGCGACAATTCATCTACGTTTTTGTGACCACCGCTGCGATGGTCCTTCTTCTCCGTCAGACGGAGATCATCGAACACGCAGCCTACTCGATCGAGAAGGGTCGACTGCGCGCCCTGACCGAGCAGGTTCCATCTGCCGCGATGCTGGATGAGCTTCAGACGCCGAATCGGGTGGTGGCCAATCTGGTAACGCCCGCCGTGGTCTACATCGAAACGACGCGCACCGTCCGCTTGGGCGACCTGGCACTGATGACCGAGCGACTCAAATTGCCGGAGTTCTCAGACGCACATCCGTGGCTGCGTGGCGACGCCAACGATCAGGATTCCGATGAGGAACGGGAGTTGGTCGAGTCGAGTTTGGGCAGCGGATTCGTGGTCGACGCGGAGAACGGCTACATCGTCACCAATCACCACGTAACCGAGGGCGCGGATTCCATCGAGGTGGTATTCCACGACGGCCGGCGTTACGACGCGGAGGTCGTGGGCGTCGATCCCGAGACGGATCTCGCGGTGCTGAGTGTCGCCGCCGGTCGTCTCTTCGAGGTGACGTTCGGCGACAGCGGAAAGCTGTCCGTGGGTGACGACGTGTTCGCGCTGGGCAGCCCGTTCGGTCTCGACGGAACGTTCAGCCGTGGGATCGTCAGCGGGCTCGGGCGATCCAACGTCGCAATCAACAACATGGTCTATCAGGACTTCATTCAGACCGACGCGGTCATCAACCCCGGCAACAGCGGAGGACCGTTGGTCAATCTGCGCGGCGAGGTCATCGGCGTCAACACCGCCATAGCGACCAACACCGGCAACTTCAACGGCGTCGGGTTCGCGATCCCCTCCCTGCGCGTGCAGCGGCTGCTGCCGCAACTGCTCGCGGGCGGGAAAATCGTTCGCGGATTTCTGGGCGTCGGCTACCGCGACGTTCACGACCAGCGCCGCAGGGCGGAGGAGGAACTCGGCTGGTCGGAAGCAACCGGCGTCATCGTCGCCTCGGTTCAATCCAACTCGCCCGCGGAAGAGGCCGGCCTTCGAGACGATGACATCATCGTCGAAATCTCCGGAAAGCCCGTGAATAGCTCGATCGACCTCAAGGACGTGATCGCTGAGATTCCTCCCGGCCGGCGCGTCACCATCCGATTCTGGCGGGACGGCGCGTTCGAAAGCGTGGACGCAACACTCGTCGCCCGCCGCAAAGCGCCGTCCTAGTGTAGTGCCTCAGCCAGACAGCATTTCTTTCCGAGCCCCGACCGTCAGGGAGGGGACACCCGGAGACACCCTCACGATCGCCCCCGGATGGTCGCGGCGTGGTTCGGAGAAACGCCATCATCTCAGACCCATGAAGCCATCTCTCAGGCGTCGCGAATTGACACCCCACCAGCCCGCGCTATACTTGCCGCACGCCAATCGGCTGGCGATGTGAAGGCGCGGTACTTCGTTGCGGCACAATCAGTTACGATCATCCGAAGGGGTCTGCGAACGCATGCCTGTCGCGATCAGGATCGCCTGTTTCCTCTGTGTGCTGGGCATCGCCGCGTCCGCGACGGCGCAGCCGCTCGTGCCGCTCGAAGAAGACATCCTGAGTCCCCTGCTTCCAACCGGTATCCTGCCCCACGACGTGACTCTGGACGGCCGGCTCGCTTACCTCTGGCGGATGGCTGACGACACCGAGGTAATCCACATCATCGGCGACTTTCAATTGACCGTTGGCGATCGGAAGCTCAGCGCCGATCAGGCGGTCGCATGGATGTCGGCCCGTCGCTACGAGGAGCGCGACTACCGAAGCTTCGAGGTGTTCCTCTACCGCAACGCGCGCGTGACGGAGGCCGCCGGAACCACGACCGAAGGACCTCTGCTCTTCGTCACCCTGAGCAGCTTCGGCGACGTCACCGTGTCCGCCGACCGGCGCACGTTCTCATCCTCGGCCGAAACAACCCTCTACCACGATGCGGCATCCGTTCGCGACACGGTGCGCGCGCGTTCGTTCGGCGAGGCACTGGCCGTGACCGCACCGCTGACCGTCGTCCCCCAACCGACGCGCGTACCGCCTCCGCCGCCGGTATTCAGCTTCAGCGCCGACGAAGTCACCGTCGCCAAGATCGACGACGATCACTCGGTGATGAGTCTGCGCGGGCAGACGAGCGTGTTCAGCGGACCGACGCCGGACGGCTCGACGCTGGAGCTTCAAGCCGACGCCGCGGTTCTGTTCGTGGTCTCCACCGGGAGCGACGCGGGCGGAGTCGTACCGCTAATCGAGGGCGGTGGCGGCGGCGTCGAAGCGGTCTACGTCGAAGGTGATATTCGTCTCCATCTGGGGGATCGCACCATCCGCGCCGAGCGGGCGTACTACGACCTCGTCGAAAACAAAGCGCTCATCCTCGACGCGGTGGCGTTTTCCATGCTGCCCGATCGCAACCTGCCCATCTACGTTCGTGCGGCGCGGATCCACCAACTCTCCGAGCGGGAGTACGCCGCCGACAAGGCGATGCTCACGACGAGCGAGTTTCACACGCCGCATTACCACATCGGCGCTGAGCGTCTCGAACTCGTCGACAACAGGATGCGCGGGCTGTTCGATGACGGTAGCGGTCTGTCGCGGGCGAGCTACAAGATCGAACACGCCACGTTGCGATTGAGCAACGTTCCGATTCTCTACTGGCCGCGCGCCGCGGGGAACGTCGCCGTTTCCGAATCGGCGCTGCGCCGGGTCAGCGCAGGGCACGACGACGTCTTCGGCACGCGCGTCGAAACCAAATGGGATTTCTTCAGCCTGCTGAGCTTCGAGCCGCCCGAGGGCACAACGGCGGAACTCACCGTGGATTATTTCAGCGATCGCGGCTTGGCCCTCGGACTGGACGTCGACTACGAGCGTGACACCTACTTCGGCTTGGCCCGCGGGTACACCATCGACGATGACGGCAAGGATTCCCTCGGAGCGCTGCGCGACAACGATCCGGACAAATCAGCGCGCCGGCGTGTCACGTGGCGCCATCGCCACTACCTGCCCGACGATTGGGAACTAACGCTGGAGTTGTCGCACATCAGCGATCGTGCGTTCCTCGAGGAGTTCTTCGAGACGGAATTCGACACCGACAAGGATCAGGAAACGCTCGTTTATCTGAAGAAGCAGCGAGAAAACTGGGCGTTCACCGCGTTGGGGCAATGGCGACTCAACGACTTCGACACCCAGACCGAACGTCTGCCCGATTTCAGTTTCCGTGTCGTTGGTGAGCCCGTCGGCCGCTTCGGATCGTGGTACAGCGAAAACCGGGCGGGCTTCGTACGCTACAGAGCCGCGCCCAAGGAGTTGCTCTTCCTGCTGACCGAGGGGTCGGACGGACCGTCTTCGGGAGCAACGGCACGCGTTGACTCGCGACAGGAAATCGGCTTCCCCTTCTCACTGGGTCCCGTCAAACTCGTGCCATTCGTATCGTTGCGTGCGTCGGCGTGGGACGACACGCCGCGCGATCGCTTCTTCGGAAACGACCAGGGCGGCGGTCGCGGACGGTTCATGGCAACCTACGGGCTCCGTAGCGGCATGTACTTGTCGCGCGTGTTTCCCGACGCCTACAGCCAGCTCTTCGACGTCAGCGGCATCCGCCACATCATCCACCCCGAGGTCGTCGCCTGGGGCTCACACGGAAATCTCGACTCCGACGAGTTGTTTCCGTTCGACAAGAACGTCGAGGGCATTGACGACTTCGACGGGCTGCTCGTGGCCGTTCGCCAGAGATTGCAGACCAAGCGCGGCCCGGTCGACGAGCGTCGCATCGTCGACTGGATCAAACTCGACCTCGAATTCGGCTTGTTCAACGACGGGCGATCGGAAGACATCACCAACGGGTACGTCTCGTACACCCGTCCGGAAGAGAGCGTGTCACGGAACTTCATCAATGCCGCGTTCACCTGGCGCGTCAGCGACGCGACGGTGCTGCTCAGTGAGATGAACTACGACCTGAATGACCGCGAGGTGGACGTTTTCGATATCGCAGTGCAGGTCGATCGGTCGCCGAGGTTCAGTTACGGCATCGACTACCGCTTCATCGACGAGACGAACTCCAACCTCCTCGGCTTCGGCATGAACTACAAGGTCGACCGCAAGCACACGCTGGCCTTTCGCGAGGCGTTCGATCTCCAGCGCGGCCGGACGCTGGACTTCACCGTCGCCTATATCCGAAAATACCCTCGGTGGTACGTCGGTCTGATCTTCGAGCTCGACGAGGCCGAGGACAACGCCGGGCTGTCCCTGACGTTCTGGCCGGAGGGACTGCCGCGCACGGCCGTCGGCACCCGGCGCTTCACCGGGCTGGCGACCTCGACGGCGATGCAAGACAACCGGTAGTCCGGGTCTTTGAACCACGGAGGTCACAGAGAACACAGA
>JAJDDR010000170.1 GCA_029260255.1 Phycisphaerae bacterium | reverse complement strand
AACCTGGGCCAGGGCGATCTCTGGCTTGGAACGATGCGTGACGTCTTCGGGAATGCCGGCTCGCTTGCGACGCTCCTCGTCATTCGCCCAACTCTCGGGAAGAAACAGATCGCCGTCGAGCAGCGAATGAAACCGTCCAGCCGTGTAACCGAGGTGGACACTGACCACGCAGTTGTCGACTTTACCTCTGTTTCCGTTCCATTGACGTTGGACGCACGCCGTATGAACCCCCTTCTTGGTCGATCCCGTCTCATCGATCAAGCCGAGGGCATACGGGTGGCTGTGATCACGAGCCACGATCTCTTGAACCCGATCGATCATCCGCTGCTCATCCCAGTTCGCCGAGCCCAGGAACACCTGTAACGAACGGGGAACAATGCCGGCTCGAAGGGCGATCGGCTCAGCGTTTTTGCGCTGCAAGTCCGAGTTCTGCCCCTCCACATAAACCCCCAGATGCGACTCCGTGTCACACCGCCCAAAGCAATCCGAAAACTCCGCTAGAAAGGCCTCAAGCCGACGTCCAACTCGCTGAATCTCGGCGACATCCATGACTCGCTCCTGCCAAAGAACATAAACCGTCTCCATGACAAAGGTCATCGAACCGACACCGCGTTCAGTTTGAGCCCACTTTGCGCTGTAGTGCTAAGTCTCGGCACCAATGGCCGCGAATTGCAATCTGCCGGCACCGAGTTCGTCGGCAATCGCGTGGCTCTTCGGCGTGAACCGCAGCTCGAATCGGAGCCCCGTTGCCGCTTCCAGATACTCCAGAAAAGGCAGATACTGCCTGGCGTCTTCGTCGGGGAAGCCTCGCACATCGAAGCCGAAGCGCAGCACTTCGCTATCGCGCTTCGGCGCCATCTTGGCCAACTCGGCGTCATCGATCCGTTCGCCCAGATCGATCTTCGCCACATCGCGCGAGTCGCAGCCTGCTTGGACTACGATGAGCGCCGTCCAAAACGCCGCCGGCGCCGCGTATCGCTTCACGTTCGACGATCGTCTCGGGGACTTCCTTGATTCGCTCATGACGCGCGCCTCTTCGACTGGGTGTCCACCAACGCCGGGTTACCGTTCTCCCGCGGGCACCACCGGCTCGCCTCCCAGGTTTCGATCCGCCAGCCGGATACGGCGATGTGCGGGCCACGCGTGCCGGCAAAGAGAATCGCCGACTAGCCTACACCGTCATCGGCCAGCCGCCCAACCCATCGGTCCGCAGGCCACGGCAAGGCGGTGGAACCCGAGGAAGGCGTCGAGACTGCGAAAGCGACGTGCGCGCACACGTTCGCGCTCGGCGTCATCCGAAGCGAATGCGCGCTTCGCAATTGTTATGCGACGGAGTTAATCTACGACCGAGGCGTGTCGGGCGGCAAGCGTCTCGCCGAGCGCGAAGGCGGGCACCGTTCCAGTACCGCCGGCCCGGGCTCGCCTGGCCGCAGGGAATGCGTTACGACATCGACTCTGGCTTCGGCAATCGTGATTTGGTATGGTCCATGTGAGCGGGATCGTGGTCGCCGTGTGTTACTAAAAGGAGGACGCCATGTCGGAGCCGCGGCAGGAGTTGACTCTGACGACCGTCACGAGCACTCACCTCCTGGACGGTCTGAAGGATTCCGGAAACCGTACGGTCTGGCGGCACTACGTTGACCGGTATCGTCCCTTGGTTGTGGCGTACGCGTGCCGCGTCGGAATGGACAGGGCAGACGCAGAAGACATCGCCCAGCAATCGCTGGTCGCCTTCGCCACGGCGTACCAGGACGGCAAGTACGATCGTGATCGAGGACGATTGCGCCATTGGCTGTTCGGGATCGTCCGCAAACAGTTGTTGAACCGCCATCGGAAGCGTCGCCGCAGAGAGGTCCAGGTCGCCGGATCGGGATCCGACGAGACTGATTTCTTTCAGGCCATCGGCGGAGCGAATCAACTCGAAGAAGTTTGGGAGCAGCAGTGGCGGGAGGCCGTGATTCACCAGGTCCTGCAGGAAATCCGCCACGAAGTTGAACCAAAGACGATCCAGGCATTTGAACTCTTCGCGTTCAAGGAGTGGTCTGCCCAACAGGTGGCGAAACATCTTGATATAACACCGAATGCGGTGTTCGGAGCCAAGCGCCGCGTGCTTCACCGCATCCGGGAGGTCTTTGCGCAGGTCGAGGAGATCTGGTAAGCGCCGCGGGTGGACGCTTGCCAAACGGGTTCGTTGCTGCGAGTCTAACGACGATGGATGCGTGCCCTGACGATGGCCGACTCGAGCATTACTTTGCCGGACTCAGCGGTGCCGATGAAGAGGGCGTCATTCGTGCCCATCTGGCTCAATGCACACGGTGCCGACAATGGATCTCAGACGCCGATGCCGATGAGCTACTGCTCGATGACATACGTAAGCACATCCCGATAGAAGGTCCGGACGACGAAAGTACGAAGGTCGTCAGAGTTTCGGACAGGGAGGAAACCGAGCCGCCGAAGTCCGGCCCGATCCCTGAACGCATTGGGCAATTCCACATCAAGCGTGCCATCGCTTCGGGGGGCATGGGCACGGTTTACGAGGCGGTGCAGGAGCACCCGCGACGTGCGGTCGCGGTCAAGGTCATGAAGTGGGGCATCACTTCGCGTTCCGCGCTGCGACGATTCGAGCAGGAATCGCAGTTGCTGGGGCGGCTTCGGCATCGGGGCATCGCCCACATCTACGACGCCGGTACGCACCGCGACGGCGATCACGCTGTCCCCTACTTCGCGATGGAGTACATTCCCAACGCAAAGCACATTGTCGCGTACGCGATCGAGAAGAAACTCGGTACGCGGGAGCTGCTCCAATTATTCTGCGAGGTATGCGACGCCATCCATCACGGCCACCAGAAGGGGATTATTCATCGCGACCTCAAGCCGGGTAACATCCTGGTGGATTCGAGCGGTCAACCGAAGATCATCGATTTCGGCGTCGCGCGTTCGACGGACTCTGACTTGGCCGTCACGACACTTCAGACGGGCGTGGGACAACTCGTGGGGACGCTGCAATACATGAGTCCCGAGCAGTGCGAGGGCGATCCGCAAGACATCGGCGCCGGCAGTGATGTCTATGCGTTGGGCGTGTTGCTGTATGAGCTATTGTGCGGGCGTCGCCCGTACGATCTGACGCGTGTCGCGGTACCCGAGGCCGTACGTGTGATTCGCGAAGAAACGCCGCCGAAACTGAGTACGATCAATGCGCACCTGCGCGGAGATATCGAGACCATTGCCCTCAAGGCGATGGAGAAGGATCAGAGACGGCGATATCAGTCCGCCTCGGAGTTGAGTCAGGACATCCGCCGTTACCTGAACAATGAAGCCATCCTGGCGCGACCGCCAAGCATCGGGTACCAACTTCGCATGATCGCGCGGCGTCATCGTCCTGTTGTTGTGGCCACCGCGGCTGTGTTTGTCATTTTGGTGGCGGCGCTGTGTGTGAGCGCATGGCTGTACGTTAGGGCCGACGATGCTCTAGCAGATTCTGTCGAGGAATTGATCAAACAACGGGTCCAGAACGGAGTACGGCTCGTCCGAGAAGGCGACTTCCGTGGCGCCGAGGAATCGTACCGAGACGCGCTCGAGCTCGACCCGAATCACTGGAGAGCGCTCGGGAGCTTGGCCGGTCTTCTCAAGGATCGGTATGCCGCGCAACCGTGCGGGGAGGGCCAGCGTCGCCTACTGGACAAATCCGAGGCACTGGTGGACCGAGCGATCGAGATTGAGGGCGATCAGGCGGGGCTATGGAACGTCAAAGCCGTGGTGCTCTACATGCTGGGAAGGCTCGACGAGGCCGAACTGGCGTGCCAGGAGGCCCTCGATCACGATTCAGGCTACCAATGGGCTGCGTCGAACCGGGCCCGTGTGCTCGCCATGCAGGGGCGGCTGGCAGAGGCCTTGGATAGCGCGCAGTCGGCGGCCCGGTCGACGCGCGATGATGCCCCCGGTTATCTCTGGAATGTCGGCGTGTGGTATACACTGGCAACGCTGCAAGGGCATCTCGGGCAACGGGAAGCGTTCGACTCGCTGGAGCACGCCTTCGCGTGCGACAACAAAGACAAGGCCCCGTGGCTGATCCGCGCGCGTCTGCGACTTCAACTGGGCGGAAACGACGACGCGGCACAGGCGTTGCATGATGCGTTGAATGCCGATGATTTCTTCGGCGCACCCGACTATCGAGTCAAACGTGTGCTTGCGCTGGCCCATTTGCGAACCGGTTCATTCGGCGAGGCGATTGACAATGCACAAACCGCAATGGCCCTCGGCGACGTGGCGACGTTCGATCATCTTATCATTGCACTCGCTGAAGCGGGTCGTGGCCGACGAGATCGGGCGCGCGTGGAATTACAGGCGGCAAAAGACAAATGGCCCGAGAACATCCGAAAGGCGGGCGACTTCACCGCCACCGCTTGCCGCGGCATCCTGTGGATCGATTCCGCGGACGAGCTGATTCGACTTCAGAGGGAAACTGAAGACGCAATCCAGAAACCGGACTCGTAGGCCGTTGCGCCTGTCGGGAAGCGCTCACGGCGATCCGGTGAAGTGAATCTGAAGCCAACGCCAATCGAGCAAGTCGACGTTCCCATCCTGATTGAAATCGGCGCATTGACAGTCTACCCGTCTGCCGAGGTTCTGTCCTAGAGTCTGACAGGATACGAAGAAGGCGTAATCGTCCAGATCGATGTCACCGTCCGAATCACAGTCGCCGATCATGGGAAACAACCCGGCACAGGCGTCACCGTTCGTGATGAGCGTCGCCCCCTCGTCCAGCAGTGTGTCGTAGAAAACCCGGCAATTGTCGACGACGACGGTCGCCCCCCCGCGTAAGGTCAACGTGCTCACGTACAACGCTTCCGTGCAGGGGGCTTGCCCGTTCGCCTGGTTGTCGAAGGTGTCTTTGAAGATCGCGTGGGCACCGGAGGCTACCTCCACCCGGCCCATCGCGAAGTTCTCCACAAACCCCAGCGCGTCTGCCCCGCGATCTTCCCCTGCGACTTCAATCGGCTGCGGAGTGGTTCCGTCCAATGTGAGGTTTCCGGTGGTCCAGTCGAAGATCAACGCGTCTCTGCTCCGATTGTCAAACGCCCCCTCGAGGGCGAACTGAGCGGCGGTCCCCGATCGAGTGACTCCCGAGGATTCGACGGCTACGTCGACATCGCCGTTGAACACCGCATTGCCGTCAACGTTCAGCGATGCATCGTCTCTGACGCGGAGAAGCGGCGGCGTGCACGTGCCGGCCAGTTGCGATTCCGCAGGCTGTGCGGGCGGCGTCCCGTCGAGCACGAGATTGCCGTGCACCACGACCGACATCGAGCTGTCCAGAATCATCTCTCCGCCCGGTATTCCCTCACGGATGATGACTCGCTGGGCGGTGAGCTCGGCGGTCACGGGCAGTGCGGCGTCCGGCTCGCGGCTGTACACACCTCCCGCGGCAATCCGCAGGCCGCCGCTCGTAATGGTGATGTGCCGGTCGCGGGCCACGTAGAGTTTCCCCCGATTGAAGATCCCACCCGCAGCGACCACGGTTAGATCGGGCGCGGGGGGAACGATCGGCCTGGTCACGTTGAGCGTTGCGCCTTCCAGCAGCGCGACGGTGTCCACTTCCGCGGCGATGTCCAGGATCGCGTTCTTGTTTGCGCCTCGGATGACGACGCTGAAGTGGTTCTTCGCGTTGTTGTTGGGCACCGTGGGAGGATCCCAGTTCCCCTCAGTGCTCCACAACTCATCGGACTGCGGAGGTGGGTCCCAGAAGCTGCACTCGTCGGGCACGCCGTTCTGGTTGACGTCGTCCGAGGTTGCATCCGCGATGTCGCACTCGTCCGGAGCGCCGTTGAGATTACAGTCATCGCTGGTCCCCACCATAATGTCCTGGGGGTCGGGAACGCCATTGGCATTGCAGTCCGTGCATCCGGGGACCGGCGTTCCCGAGCACACGATTCCCGAGCAGGTGTCCATGTCGGTGCACCCGTTGCCGTCGTCGCACGACGAGCCTGCCTGTACCGGAGCGTGGACGCAGCAGTTCATGTTGCACGTGTCGTTCGTGCACCCATTGCCGTCGTCGCAATCCGCGTTGACATCGCACGCCGCCGCCGTCTGCACGATGCGAATCTGGAAGTTTCCACAAGCGTTGCCGGTGCCGTCGACGACGAACCAGTAGGTGTTGCCCGTCCCGAGCGGGAGATTGCCGATGCGCGAGGCGAGGTTGGCCGGCTTTGGGCAGTTGTTGTCGTTGCAAGCGATCGGAACGCCTTGGCAGGAGCCGTTGTCGCTCGCAAACGCATAGAGCTGAGTGTCAAAGAAGGTCTCGTTGCAAAGGGAAACCCGCACGCACTGATCCACCGGCGGGTTGTAGCGGTAGACGGCGTCGCGCGCACTGGACGCGCTGGCGCACGCCTCGTACTGATCCGTGAAACCGATGCAGGTGTTGCCCGAGTCGATGAAAGGCAGTGCGCCGATCACGATCGGCGCGTCGCACGTGTCCCCGGCGCCGGCCCGAACCGACTCGGAAACCGAGAGCACAGCGATTACGATCACCGCTCGATAGGTTCGCCTATACACAGAACGACCTCCATTTCGGTTGAACACGGGGTCCCCGCAAATGTGCAACTGGGCTGATCGGCCATCCCGATTCCCGCCACGTTCGTGGAAGCGCGTGCGCGGGTCGCCCCACCTCGTGAGGGCGCATTCTAGCAGAAACGCTTCGGCGATTGTACTTCTTTCAAGCACTAACCATACCCCATGTGGCACCGGTTTCCAACCGGTGGGTACGGGATCACCGGTTGGAAACCGTTGCCACACGAGCAATTACGAAGCGGGGAGGCCGAAGACACGCTCCGGCCTCCCCCAAAAACGCGATGCGCCGGCCGCTACGGCCTCGGGTTGTTCATGGACTCGCCGTTCCACGCCCGTGTTGCCGGGCAATTGCCGATGACAAGCTGCCGAAACGCCAGCAAGTCGAACGGATTGAATACACCGTTGCGGTCCGTTTCGATGTAGTCGTTCACAGACCCGCACTCCGGGGTGTAAATCCCCAGAGCGATTTGCCTCCACCTCAGCAGGTCGAACGGATCGACGTCACCGTCCTGGTCCACGTCAGCCGGCAGGAAACCGACATCAATCCGATCGAACTCGTCCACGCCCGGACCCTCGTCACCGAGATTGATGATCTCCATGCCTGCCAGGTTCTGAACGTCTGCCTTCACCGTCATCCACTCCTTGACAGTGATCGGCCGATCGAGATTCACCTGCACGGAGGTACTACTGAGCACAGTGATACCCGTCACACTTGGAGCACCGGCGCCTCCACCGGTTTCGCTTGCCGTGAAGTCAGCCGCGGTGAGCGTGCCGCCGCCGATCCGTTCAACCGGGCAGTTGAAGTGAATCGTGACTTCGTCGAGCCCGAGATTGAGATCCATGCAGTTGCTACTCTCCATCTTCGGGTCGATGTAGCCGCCGAACGAATGCTCGTCGAAAGGCGTTCCGTGGGTCGCTCCCGGACAATGGACAATCCTGGGCGCGAATTCGCAGCACCAGAGTGTCAAGGCGTCGACATCGTCTGCCAGCGGTGCGTCGAGCAGCGGGATGGAAGCACCCGTCATCGCCGAAGCGTAGATCATGCTCGGGTCGAGTCCACCGGATTCGTCCACGCTCGACGTTCGCGGGTCGTCGTCGTCAACGCTGAAAATGATGCCCAGGACCAACGTCCCGTTCGCGCGCGGCAACCAGGCGATCTCGAAGGCGTCGATGTCCGTCTGCTCGGACAAGCCCAAGTGAATGGCTTCATCGATCACCTGGACGGGTCCGGCTGCGGTCACCTCATAGATCCCGCCGGGGTCCAGACCCAGGTGTCCCTCGTGGTCCGGGCTGAACAGCCAGACGTAGCAGCCCATGGGGTCGCCTTGAACGGCGGGCACGACATCCAGAGAATCCACGTCGTCGTCATCCTCCTCGGCCGCATCGGGGTTCGGGTACAGATCCGGATGCACCATTCCCTCACTTGCCACCGGATAGCTCAACGACACGCTGAACGGAATCGGCACCGGGAACGCTCCCGGCGACAGGTTGAGTGCGATAACTTCATCGCGATCGGCGGTTGTGCCATACGTGAAACCCGCCGGCGACGGTCCTTCCACGGGCACCCGTGGCGGGACTGTCGCGGACCAGCTTCGCGCCGCGTCATCATCGTACGACAACGCCAGATGCTCCACCGGATACACGCATTCGCTGGGTATGATCGATCCCATTCCGACGGGTGCCTGCAGCGGATTGTCCGGCTGCACATACTGTTGCAGTGGGAAATCGATCTGATCGTGCGCGTCCAAGTCGAACCCGCTGCCATAACATACGGGGGGCGCACACCCGCTTCCAACTGGAACCGCAGAACCCGCCGGGCTCCCTGCGTACGGTGCAAACGGGCGAGGATCCGATCCGAAGATCGTCGCGTCGTCCTTGAATCCGTCGCGGCCGCCGGGAACGGTTGGGGGAGTCACAGGACCGCTGCCCGCAAGGTACACATCACCCGGGTCGAATCCCTCGTCGCCATCGACGTTCGGATCGCTGATTTCCTTGTCCGAACCGATGTCGAGCGAAAACTCCATCGCAAACTCCGGACGGCAGCAGATGGCATCGATCCACAGTTCCTGACCGCCGATCTTCACCGAGCGGAATGTCCCCAACAACGTCATCTCGCCGCAACTCTGCCCCGGTGTGCCGTAGTCAACGACACGCACTTGAACACCGCCCATGATAAACGGCAGATCGGCGAAGTTCGGCACATTCTCGCAGTGCCCGTTCACCTCGAAGTTCACGTTTCCACCAAACTCGCCGTAGAGGATCTTCAGTTGCGAAACTGGACCGCCGAAATCAAACAACACGTTGACGTTGTTGATTCCCAGCTCGTTGTCCTGTCCGCAAGCTTGACCGGTGTCCTCAACGGTTGCGCCAAACCCGGAAGTCTCGGGCGGGTTGCAGCCGACGGTGGTGTCCGTGTAGAACGGCCACACCGAGGCTGACGCATCGTTGGTGACAAATGTCGCACCCACCGTGTACCTCGCGCCCAGAGTAAGGTCCCCGAAATCCACGCACGGGACGGCGCTGGCCGCCGCACCGGTGAATCCCATTCCCTGCGGCGCGCTTGCACCGGTCGTCGAGCTCACCGACGTGATGTTTGAAACCGCCGCGGTGGCCGGGTCGATTTCAAAGAGAATGCCGCCCAGCGGTCCGCCGAAACCGCTGCCCCAGAGTGTGCCCGAGGCGTCGAACACGATCGAACCCGGTGTTCCGACGTCCTGGTCCAGAACGGCGATCAACGTCGCAGCCCCCGTGGCCAAGTCGACCGTTACCAACTCCTGATCCAAGCTCAACGCGTAAAGTTCACCGTCACTCCCGAAATCGGCTCCCATCGCCCTTGGTCCGCCCAGGGACCCGATGATCGTCGATGCGCCAGACGCGGGGTCTATACCCAGAAGACTCGAATCTACGCCGTAGAGCGTTCCGTCGGGCGCGAATGCCAACGCCTGGAACGACGATGAGGTCGTTCCGATCAACGTCGCCAGCCCTGACCCGGGGTCTACGACGTAGAGCGACTTGGCGGTGCTCGTCGCATCGATCGTCGAAGTAACGAAGATCTTCCCGTCCGACGGCCGAATCGCCATCGAGGTTGGTGTGACGACGAGGCTCGGATCGGGGTCCAGCGCACCGATGAATGTCACCGCGCCGCTCGCCGGATCGATGATCGAAAGACCGTCATCCGCCGCGTTGACGCCGTACAACTCCGCCGCGCCGGCAACCGGCAACATGCCAGCCGCGCCGAACGCGAGCCCGAGCAACATCCCGTACGTTCTTTGTTTGGTTTTCATGCCGCACTCTCCTAAGTGAATGGCCTGTGAAACGACAACCACGTGGCTGACTGAGGGTTATTGGCGTCGTCCGGCGGACATCTGCCTCCCGAAACCGGTTTTCGCAAGAAAAAGCCATCCGGGGGTTCCGGGACGCACACGGGAGTACAGCGCAAGGTCGCGCATTCCACCATTTCCGAGCCCCAAGCGCCAGCGCGGGGTCCCGCTTTCCGCTGTCATAGAGTTGTGGTGTTCGAGGCGACATCCACGCTAGTACTCCGACCCACGTGAATTGATGGGTCAAACGGTCCTCCTTTGCCGATTTGG
>JAJDDR010000169.1 GCA_029260255.1 Phycisphaerae bacterium | reverse complement strand
GGATTTTGTGAGGGTAGGCAAATGAGCCAGACTTGGGCGCAAACGATCGTCGCGGCAATTCCCGTCCCGACCGAGCCGCCCAGGATCGCCGGCACGCGGATAGCCCTGCCCCATTCGTGGATGGCCTACGGGCACATCGTCGGCGGGGTCCGTGACCTGAGCGCCACGATGGACGGCAAGCGGGACACGTCGTACAAAGCCGGCGGGTCGATCGAGTGCCACGTCATCGGCGCTCAGGGCGAGCTGGCCTTCCATCTGTGGGCCTACGGGTGCGGGTTCGTCCCGACCTGTGACACCTACAAGACCGCTGCCGACATCGGCAAGAACATCGAAGTACGGACGCGGGCCAACGAGGGCAAGCCCCACCCGCTCGAGCTGATCGTGCGGGGCAATGACCCGACCGACGCGGTATTCGTGCACGTCATCATGGACGCGCCCGCCGGCCCTGGCGTGTTCGAGATTGTGGGCCACATCACCGGCGCCGATGCCAAGTCGGTCCCGGTCAAGAATCACGGACACTACAACCCAGCCCACTTCGTGCCCCTTGCGTTGCTGCGCGACCCGATGGGGCTTCGAGCGTGAAGCCGTGCAGCGTGTGCCACGAGTCCAAGCCGCTCAGCGAGTACCACAAGAACGCGAGCAACAAGGACGGGCACCAATACCACTGCAAGGCGTGCCAGAGCAAGCGGGCCGCTGAACTGTACCGGAAGGGCGGGTACTACAAGCCCGAGCTATCGAAGCGGTGGAAGGCAGAGAATCACGGGCGCGGGCTCTGCTATCGGGCGAGGGCACGCGCCAACAAGAGCGGCATCATCTACTCGCTCACGCCCGAAGACGAGGACCGCATCAACGACATCGTGATGCACGGCGTGTGCGAGCTGACCGATATGCCCTTTGCGATCGGCAACGGTCGGACGTGGGATAGCCCATCCATCGACCGGATCGACTCGTCGCAGGGATACGAGCCGGGCAACGTCCGTGTCGTCATCACTGGCATGAATCAGGCGATGGGCAATTGGGGCCTGGACATCACGGTCGAGTTTATGAAAGCCGCCATACGCAAGCTGGAGCAATCGGCATGACCCGCAAGAAGACCCACCCGTTCGACGCCGCCATGCAACTCCACATCGACGCGGCCTATGCGACCAATGTGGGCGGCGTGCGAGTCGTCGGCGCCGTGCTGATCCTGTCCGTCGATACCGAGACGGGCACGGAGGCGAGGTGGTACGAAGTGGGCAACGACCACGCGATCAAGGGCGCGCACTCGGAGTATTGCGAGGGCGACCCCGAGCCGGTGGGTGACAAGCCGGATCAGCCTGACGAGGACTGAGGGTCTTGGCGTGAGTACTCCTTCTCAAGCCGCCCGTCTACGAATCGCGTTCGGGTCCACGATGCGAACGGGCCTTCCTTGTACCATCCGGCCCACTCGGTCGTGTCCCTGTTCGTTTGGTGCCGCAGGCAGTCGACGCAGAGGAATGGCCCGTACTCCCCGCACATGCCATCGAAGTAGTTGCCCGTTGCGCTGAGCTGCTGAAAGCACGCCTCGCACGACCCTCTGTATCCGTCGTCCCATTCGACTTCGTTATCCGTCACCCCTTCACCCCCAGCACCGACCCAGCGGCGGCGACCTGCGCGGCGAGCAGGGTTCCGGCACCCCGTAGGTGTTGGTGCCTCGATGGACTATCCAAGAACCAATCTGTGTGGACTCGACCGCATCGGACGACAGTTCGGGTAAGCCCCAACCACCCCGCCAGCACGCCGCACGCGGCTTGGATGTCGATGGGCTCGGGGTCGTACGCGGTCACGAAGTCTGGAGTCTGACCGTAGCCCTTTTCGTCGTTTGTGATCCTGTGGAGTGTTTTGGGGTACGCCGCAAACGGGCGTGAGAAAACCCACCCCGCGACCATCGGCAGCCTCTCGGCTTCGGGCAGTGCCTGGTTCTCTGGCGAGTCAACGTGCGCGACGTACGCGGCGAACGCTTCTTGGTCAGTCATGGGTGGGCCTCCGCAATAATTAAATATGCAGCTTCAACCTGATCGTCTGTGGCTGTGTTCCAGTTGTAGCATCTAAGTACATCTCGCTTTTTAAACAAAGCGGATTCAGCAAGAAGATCGTCGTGAATGTGCGGCTCGTACGGGAACGCCCTTGAACTGCTCCCGCATCCTGTATTCCTTGGGACTGGGCCTCCTGCCTTGTTCCAACGACACCCAGAGTCGTCTATCACCTGAGTCTTTGTGACGCGATCGACCTTGCGTAGTTCGTGCCTGATGGTCGTATACCAAGACGATCGCACATAAATCAAGTCTCCCGGCCCCAAGTCAGACAGAGGGTGTTTGACACTCACTTGCTCACCTCCACAATCTTCTTCAAACGCCCCTGCCTCTCAGCCGGGCACGCGATGCCGAACCCCTGCGACGCCCACCGCTTGATCTGTCCGCCCGTCACTCTGATCCCGTAGCGGTCGTGATGCCCCGTCCACGCGAGCACGATGTCGGGGTGCGCGTCGTCGGGCGTGTGCGGCCTGCCCTCCGCGTTGTCTCGCTCGACGTTCACCCGCTCGCTCGCGTAGTAGACGAGCCGGTAGCCGTGCCAGTGTTCCATCTCGGCTCGCGGGTGTGCCTCGATCCAGAACCGATCCCGCCCGCCGTACTGCTCACAGACGCGGTGGCAGAGCGAGCCCGCTTCCTGACCGGCTGCGCCGTCGAAGGCGACATAGCAGCAATCGGGCAGCCACGCGAAGAACAATGCAAGAAGCTGCTCGTCAATGTCGTAGCGTGGGCACCCGACGTAGACAACGGGCGTCTTGCCCGCCTTGGAAAGCTCGATCAGCATCTCCTGAAGTTCGGGACCGGCGATATTCCGGTGCCCCGACCACCACGTCAGGAACTCACTGAACCTGTACGGCATGTCCTTGTCCTTCGGGTACTCTTTCTCGTCGGCCCCGAACGGCTCCGACAGGAACACGCGGTCGCCGGGCATGGCGCGCAGCTTCTCCGTCTCGGCCTCCCACGTCGTAAATTCGTTCGGCATCGTGCGCGGCGCGGTGCCGTGACGCCCGTAGGGTCGCCAGATCGAGAGCTTCGACGCGGCGATGGTGGTGGGGGTGTTCATTGGGTGTCAAACTCCAGTTGCTTGATGTATGCCAGAACGTCGATCAGGCTTTGTAGCTGGTACTTAGAGATCATCTCTTTGCCGAGCGATATGCAGCCGTCGTGTTCCTTCCATGTGACATCGAGGGCGAATGAATTGTCGCCTCCGCCGACTTCGTTGATCGGCCATGTGATCTTTGCGGGCGTCGGTGGCTTCATTGACCCACCTCCCTCATCGCGGCGTTGAGTGCGGCGAGCGGGTCGTCGTCGCAGTCGAGCAGGCAACTGGCAGTATTGTGGACACGGGACAATTTCCACACGGCTGTGGTGTTCCCGAATTTGTCAATCGGCATGTGCGATGGATACACATAGGCACAGTGTTTCTCCCTCAACCACCTCGCCGCCCGCCAGCACGCGGCTTCGTAGTGCTCGTCGGTGGCCCAGTCCACAGGATAAGAAACGATGTCTCTTTCGCCAAATGTTCCCTTTCCGTGACTCCACTCGCCTTCGATATTCAACCACCCTCCCGTCCCGAACCCCCGCTCCTCTGCGAGTTCGAACGCTTCGGTGAGGTGGCGCTGTTGTGTTTCAGTCGGCATGTGCGTTCCCCTTTCAAGCCCGCCGCAGACGCGGTAGCGCGTGCGGGGGTGGTGGTTATGCGATACCGAGTTGCCTGCGGGCGTCTGCGATCACGTCGGCGGCGGTGATGGTGCGGCGGCGAGCATGCCCCTCGATGTACTCAAGGTCGAGGAAGACGCGGTTGAGCGGGGCGTAGTCGTAGTCCATCTGGGCGTCGTCGATCGTGCCGCCGTTGCGGGACGCGAAGGGAGATACGGGGTTGTCGAGGACGAAGGCGTTGTTGCCGTAGACGGTCGGCCCCCACTCTTCTCCGTTGCCCTGTACCTCGAAGAGGTGCGTGTGGCCCTGGACGTAGTTGGCAGCGCCGTTCATGTTGACTTCGACGGGGTAGTCTCGGACGCGGTTGACGCGGATGGCTGGTGTCTTGTCGCCGACCGATGTGGGCGAGCAGAAGATGTTGCCGTCAAGGAAGGCGTCACACGATTCGAGCACGCAGCCCCAGCCGAGACGCTGGTTGTCCGCTTGGAGGTCTCCCATGCCGTAGACGAGGTTGCCGACGACCTCGCAGTCCATCTGGTGTCGGCCCGTCTTGTCCTGCTGGCCCGAGTCCTGCCCGAAGTTGAAGCCGACCGCGCCGCCAAGGAAGGCGTTGCGCTGGAGGGATGCTTCCTGCCCGATCGCCTTGATGCCCTGACCGCTGTAGTTGACGAACAGGTTGTCGTACGCCTCGATGATCGGGTTGCCCTTGATGTACGCGCCGTGATGGAACTGGCGGGCGTAGCGGGCGCGGATGGCGGGGTCGCTGGAGCCGACGCCGCTGTTGATGAACCGGCAGCCGTACATGCCGATCGTTGGTTGGTTGCTGTCGCGCGGCATGGGGTCGTGGTAGTACACGCCGACCTGCGCCATCGGTTGCGAGTTGCCTGGCGTCTCGTGCTGGAAGCAGTCCTCAAACTGGCACTCGATGAGGTAGACGGTGGGAGCGTGCGAGAGCTTCGAGGGGTTCGAGACGGCGAGGCCCTGCTTAGCGTTCTTGAACGTGCATCGCACGAAATAGACGGTGCCCTTACAGTCGGTGAGCTTGAGGGCGTAGTTCGAGCCGTCGCCGTCGAAGGTTTCGTCCTCGATAACGGTGTCACGCCCGAAGAGGACGTTGTTGTTGCCGCCCTGCCTGAGCGTGACGGTCGTCACTGAGGTCGGGACCGTCGGCCAGCCGTCGCCGTAGGTGCCGGTGCCGGTGGTGGGTGGCGGAGGAGGTGGTGTCACGGTCGGCGTCGAGTCGAACGCGAGGTGCTGGCCGGTCTGGTAGTTGAGGGGCGTGCCGTGCGGTGCG
>JAJDDR010000168.1 GCA_029260255.1 Phycisphaerae bacterium | reverse complement strand
CCGGCTCGGGCTGAACATTCCAACCCGTCTCGGCGAGCCCCAATGGAGTTCTGATTCGCAGATGTAGTCAAAAAATCAGCGAATAAACCGGCCTGGCGCCTCGTCAGCCCGGTTTTGGCCTCAAAGTTGCGGAACTTGGGTTAGCAGCCCGTCGGACTTAGAAAACCAATCCGCGTTGGAACGACAGAAACGCGGTTTCGCGTTGCTGCCTGTACCGGGTGACCTTCGTTATTCGAATGAAAACAAGGGCGTTCGCTCAAAGTCCGACAGGCTCCTAGCGTCGACGACGGCAGAGTGCGACCGCGCCGAGGGCCAGGAAGACTCCGGTCGCGGGTTCGGGCACGGTTCCGCGTGAGCTGAAGTCGAGACCTTCGGCGGGCACGCCTTCCTGGATGAAGGCTAAGCTGGGAAGGTCGTCGCCGAGGATGTCGGACACGAACTTCATGGCCGCGACGGTGGCCAACTCGTCCCCGGCGAGGGTGCCGCCGGCGTCGAGCTTGGCCTGGAGGGCGTTGATCGTCTTGAGGGCTTCCTGTTCACGGAAGGTGCGACCGCTGAATTCGGCGAAGACGTTTTGCAGCCCGGCGGCCTGGAAGAGCGGGTCGGTCGCGTTGGCGAGGATGTCGGCGAAGATGTTGCCCTCGATGTCGATCGGACCGATGTCGAAATCCGCGTCGCCCACGGGAAAACCCTCGAAACGACCGTCGACGGTGGTTGTCTCGCGGTTGGAGGCCTGGAGGCGGAAGTCGTAGCTTCCGAACATGTTGATCTTGGCACGCACGTCGAAAAGGAGATTGCCGGTAACGGTCGTGTCATTCGTCCCGGAGTCGAAATTGAACGTGTAGAGCAGCGGCTGCGGCGGGCCTACGGTGATTACCTGGTTGGGATTCAGGTTGAACTGCCCGGTGCTCAGCGTGAGTCCGAACTCGGGGATCTGACGGCCGCCGCGCTCGAACACGGCGGATACGGGGCCGGCAACGGCGAAGTCGAAATCGCCGAGGTCGATGGTGTTGCCTTGGAAGAGGCTTGCGGCGGCAGCGGTCGACGTGTTCGTCAGGTTGGAGTGGGTCGAATCGACGACGAATCCCGCGAATCGCAGGGTCTCGATGACGTCTCCGAACATGCCGGCGCGTGCGGGCGAGCTCGCCAGTGATGCCAGAATCGTGCCGACCAGGAGCATTCTCGATTGACGCATTCTCAACCTCCAAAAGCGCCGGCGGCGCGATCGGCCGCGATGCACTATGGATACCTTATGCCGAGGCCGATAACGATTCAACCCCGGTGTCTTTTCCGCCAGGTGGGAAGGGTTCCCTTCCTTCGACTATCGACCGGGTCGATGGTTGATCTCAAGTTCGGTCGCTCGATCGTGCGGTTCGTCTTAGAATGCCCCGTGTTGAGAATGTTTGTCCGTACGAGGGCGATGGTGATGGGCGGATTCAAGGCGTCGAAGAAGGCGTCGAAGGCACAATTGAAGGCCGACAAGAAGCAGGCCAAGAACGGGGGGTCTGAACCCCGGGCGGAGAACGCGGCGGAGCGGTCCGCAGCGGCATCCGAGCAGCAGGTTCGACTTCAGGGGCACCGGGTGATGATCGCGTTTCTAACGTTGCTTATCACCGCGGCGACGTTGCTGGTGGCCCTCAAGCCGTGGGAGTGGTCCGACGGGGCGGACGAGCCGACAACGGTGGGAGACGTACGCTCCGAATGACGCCGGCGGGTTTGTTACGTTTAGAGGTATGCCCTGACCGTGGCTACGAGGACGCCGGCTGCGACGATCGCGGCGAGGACGGCGAATCCGCGGTCCTTTTTCGCACGGTAGGCTTTGAAGGACATGCCGAAAGCGATCGGCACGCCCGCGAAGCTTGCGAGCAAGCCGCTCGAACCGAGCGGCGCGAGGGGGTGGCCTCAGCAGAACTCGTTGGCGGCCCAAAAGCCGAGCAATGCCACCACGGCGATAAATGTCGCGATTTTTCCAGTCATCGGTTTCGACACATCATACATCGTATAACGTTCGGCGGGCGCCGGCGATTCCCGAAATCAGGGCGGATTGTCTTTGGGGGCACCCGCGATTGGGGTCGACGGTGGACGGTGTGCGGGTACTCTGGTGCCGGATGGGCGAAATCGAGTCGCTGCGGTGAGTGAGGGTTGCCGGGATGATTTACGACATAACGCCGCCGATCACCGAGTCGCTGTCGGTCTGGCCTGGGGATACGCCTGTGTCGCGTGAGGTGCTTTGCGATATGAGGCGGGGGGACAATCTGACGCTGTCGACGCTGCGCGCGACGGTGCATCTGGGTGCTCATGCCGATGCGCCGAGCCACTACGGCGCGGAGGCGGAGGCGATCGACAAGCGCGGGCTCGATCGGTACGTGGGTCCGTGTCAGGTCATCCGGGTCGACGTGCCACGCGGGTCGCGTATTACGGCCGAGATGGTGCGGACTGGGATCGAATTGCCGCGCGTACTCTTTGCCACGGGGACCTACCCGGACGCGACGGCGTTCAACGAGGATTTCGCCGCGCTGTCGCCGGCGTTGGTGGACCGGCTTCATGAACTGGGCGTGGCACTGGTCGGCATCGACACGCCGAGTGTTGATCTGTTCGATTCCAAGGACCTTCCGTCGCACAAGGCGTTCTTGCGGCACGACATGGCGATTCTCGAAGGGCTGGTTCTGGCAGACGTGCCGGCGGGGCGCTATGAACTCATTGCGCTGCCGCTGAAGTTGGTCGGGTTCGACGCGAGTCCGGTCCGAGCCATCCTCCGCACGGAGTGAGGGCCGGCGCGGTCGGACGGCGCGCCTTGATCGGGTCACCCACAAGGGGGACGTCACATTGGCTTGCAGGCATCTGCTCTCGGTAGTCGGACGCGTTGATCCGACCCGCGACTGCTACGGAGCGGCCTCGAATAGCAACGGTGCGTCCATATGCACCGGGCCGCTTCCTGATGGGCGCGGTTCTGATGCGGGCCGCTTCCTGACGGGCGCGGTTCTGATGCGGGCCGCTTCCTGACGGGCGCGGTTCTGATCAGAGACGTTGAGCTCGGTTTAGGGCTGCACGCTGTTCATCGAGGCGTCGTTCCACGATTGCGTCGCGGGGGGTGACACGCCGTTGATCAGTTGGCGGAACCGCAGCAGATCGAACGGCGACGTCGTTCCGGAGCGATCAATGTCGACGAAGAACTCTTCGGCGCCCTGGGGCGGGGCGAAGACGTCGTTGACGATCTGGCGGAAGCGCAGGAGGTCGAACGGCTGGACGGTTTGATTCTGGTCGACGTCGCAGGGGAGGAACCCGATGTCGACGCGGTCGGTTTCGTTCACACCGGGTCCGAGATCTCCGGATGACTGGATGCCGTGACCTTGCAGGTCCTGGACGCCCGCGGCGATGACGGTCGTCCACTCCTGCAGCGGGATCGGCTCGGTGAGAATGACCGTGAACTGCTGGTTGTTGCACGTTTCGATGGAGTCGATCTGGGGGGTCGCGCCGGCGGTGGTGGCCAGGGAGAACGCGGACGCGTCAACCAGTGTGCAGTCGGTGTTGACGACCGGTTTGCTGAATTCGACACTGAGTTGGGTCAGCCCGCCGTCAAGATCGACGCCGTTGGTGCTCTCGCCGCGCGGATCGATGTACCCGCTGAAGAGCGCTCCGTTGTCGCCGGTGTGCGCGAAGGCCGGTGGGTCTCCGGCGGGCGGGGGCAGGGCGGTTTCGGGGACGATTCTGAAGATCTGCCCGGTTGACGCGCCGCCGCGGTCGACGATGTAGATCTCACCCCTGGCGTCCTGACCGAAGGCCGCGATCTGGTTGACGATGCCGCCCACGTCCGGCGGGTTGATGTCGAGATCCCGGCGTGTGTGCTCGGTGGCGACTCCGTTGACCTCCTTGAACGTCCAGATGCGCCCGCTGACGAAGTCACCGAAAATGTAACGGCCCTGGAGCGCGGGGATCGCGCAGCCGCGGTAGACGTACCCGCCGGTGATGGAGCGACCCTCGACACCGAGGAAGAACTCGTGGATGGGGTCGGTCAGGGCGTCGTCGAAGCAGGTGCATCCGCTGAGGCCGGTGCATCGGTTGCCCTCCATGCAGCGCCAGCCGTAGTTCTCGCCGCCCGAGCTTGCGGCGGGTTGGAAGTCGATCTCCTCGCGGGCGTTCTGTCCGACATCTCCGATGTAGATGTCACCGGTGATTCGGTCAAAGGAGTGCCGCCACGGGTTACGCAGGCCGTACGCCCAGATCTCGTCCCGGCCATCAATGCCGACGAATGGGTTGTCCGGCGGAATTGCGTATCGCACGCTCAGCGAGGAGTTGTTCACGTCGAGCCTGAGCATCTTGCCGTAGAACAAGTCGAGGTTCTGCGAGCGGTTTCCGGGGTCGTTTCCGGCGCCCCCGTCGCCAAATGCGACATAGAGATAGCCGTCGCACGGTCCGAAGTTCATCTGTCCGCCGTTGTGGTTCGCGAAGGGCTGCGACATGGAGAATATCTGCAGGCGGGACACGGGGTCCGCGACGTTGGGGTTGGACGTTACGGTGTATCGATCGATGGTCGACGCACCGGTGTTGGAGCTGTAGTGCACGAAGAAGTTCCCCTCGTTGGGATCGCCGGGGACGAAGTACTTGGGGTGGAAGGTGATGGAGAAGAGCCCCTGCTCACCGTTTCCGGTGAAGCCGTTGCTGACGCGGCCGTCGATGTCGAGGAACGGGACCGGGAGCACTTGCAGGGTGTTCAGGTCGAGGATCTTGATGATGCCGCGTTGCTCAACGATGAAGAGCCGATCGGTGTCGCCGGGTGCCGCGGTGATTTCCACCGGGCGATTCAGTCCGGATGCCACGCGGATCGAGGCGAGTTCGCCGCCTGCGCGCGTGACCTGCGGCAACGAACCGAGGTACAAAGCGGCCGTCGCAATAACCACCATCATGTTTCGCATGTTCATTTCCATCCTCCGCCGCACATCGTTTCGCATTCGGGCCGACACGCCCCAAACCCTCCGCCGCCGGGCCGAATTCCACGCAAGAATCGCCTCACCTGTGGTGAGTCCGCGCCGGTGGGTGAAACTTGAATGCTGCTCCTGGCCGAAAACGGATCGGACGTATTGTACCAGATCCGTGTACTCATTGAGAGCGCTGCGCGACGTGAAAACCGTTCCCACGGGCAAGATTTTCGCGTGGGGCGGTAGGCTTTCGGCGCCGGAATACGCCGGGAGCGACAATTGCACAATGCGGCTTCAATCGCGCAGCGCCGTTCGCTCTCGGGGCGGCGCCGGCGACTCACTTGGCGCGGTCCATGTATTCGCCGCTGCGCGTGTCGACGCGAATAGTCTCGCCATTCTCGATGAACGGGGGAACGCGCACCTTGGCGCCGGTTTCGAGGATTGCCTCTTTCGACTGGTTCGTTGCGGTGGCGCCCTTGATCGCGGGGGGCGTGTCCTGAACGGTGAGTTCCACGATGATGGGAAGCTCGCCGCCGATGATCTTGCCCTCGCAGTGTGTGAGTGAGACCTTCTGGTTCTCTTTCATGAACTTTACGGCATCGCCGAAGATCTCCCCGTCAACGCTGATTTGTTCGTAGTCCGCAGTGTCCATGAGGACGTAGCTGCTGCCGTCCTGGTAGAGGTACTCGTACTCCTTGGATTCGACGAAGGGCACTTCGAGGCGCTCATCCACGGTGAAGCGGACCTCGCGCATCACGCCGCTCTTGAGGCTCTTGAGCTTCGTCTGCATGTAGCTGCGCTTGTTGCCCTTGGCCACGTGCTGCGATTCATGTACCACGTAGATAACGTCCTCGTATACCACCGTCCTGCCTTTTCGCAGATCAACCGCCTTGATCATAGGTGCAACTCCATCACGTTGGGGTAGGTGACCGCCTACCGGCCACGATCATCGCATATCGTCCTGCTGAATTCAACTCCGCCGCAACGGCATCGTCATACAACGCGGACCGCCGAGACCGCGTACCAGTTCCGAATCATCGATTCCGAGGCATGTAATGCCGTGCTCTTCGAGTGCCGCGGTGGTGCGCTCGTTGCGGTCGTAGGTGATCGCCACTCGAGGGGCGATGGCCAGCGTGTTGGTGCCGTCGGTGCGCTGTTCGCGCGAGGCGAAATGCCCGCGGCCGCCGGCGGTGTCGATGATGGTCAATTCCGTGCCGAACTCGTCGCGCAGAACGTCGGTGAAGCTCCGTGACTCCGGAACCCGCTGGGCGCCGATGCCGTCCGTCTTCTCGGCGGGCTCGTAGCGATGAATGTAACCAATCTCCTGCATCACCTCGGAGTACCAGACCACCGTCCCGCGATCGACAACGGTGAAGACGGTGTCGAGGTGCATGAACGCCCGCTGGGTGGGGATGGGGATCTCATAAACGCGCTTGACTTGCCCGGCCGAGAAGCACTTGCCGGCCAGCAGCTCGATGGTCTCGCTGCGGGTTCGTTCGCTGGCGCCGATCAACACCGCGTCGGGGCTGAGTATGATCACATCGCCGCCTTCGATGGTGTATGGGCGGTCTTCGGTCGGCTCGCTGGTTCCGCCGTAGGTGATGGTGTTGTGCTTGAACTCGGGATGATACTCCAGGACGGCGCGCGTCAGGACGGTCTCGCGAACACGTTCGCGGTAGTGCATCTTCGAGGAGATGGCGGCGTCGCGCACGACGACGGCGGGGTCGCGGCTGAAGTAGGCGTTGGGAACGGGCCTCAGCAGGAAATGCTCACTTGCGCCGGCCGAGCTGATGCGCCGGCCGGTGCGATCGTGGAACTCCTCGGCGGTCACTCCGGCAAAGAGGATCTGGACGAGTTCGTCGGTGCTCCAGTGCTTCAGGTTCGCGAGCTGATCCGCGATTGCCGGGACGCCGGCGTTGCGGCAAACGACCTCGATCAGGTGTTCGCGTGCGGGCGCGTCGCGGACAATGTCGCCCAGCAGGTTTTCGAGGTAGACGACCTCGACGCCGTGGTTGCGCATGGTGGCGGCGAAGTTGTCGTGCTCGTCCTGCATGCGGCGGAGGTAGGGGATATCTTCGAAGAGGAACTGTCGCATGTTGTCATGCGTCAGCCGCTCGATTTCCCGTCCCGGGCGGTGGACGAGGACCGCCTCGAGCTTTCCGTACTCGTTATCGATCTGAAACCGCAAATCTCACCTGTCGATTGGATGCATGCCCCGAAAACGCCGTCGGATGACGGCGTCAGTTGATCGTAGACCGCAACGGGGATGTGTCAACCACGCTGCGGCGCGCGGTCTTCGACGTCCGAAAAACAGGGTCGTCCGGGGATACCGGGACGTGTTTCGATGCTGCGCGAAAGCTGCGATCGTCGAGGCGACAGCCGCGCGGGACCCGGGCTTCACGCCGGGTGCCGGGACGGCGTGCGGTTCTTGGAAACTCGCTCCCGAAGTGGAAGCTCCCCGATCTCAAGGCCAGCGTCAACATCCCGGCAAAGAACGGTCTGCTCGTCGTCAAACGAGGACCGAAAGGCAGCATCAGCGTCCCGAGGATCGGGATTTGATTCATGCTCACACGATTGG
>JAJDDR010000167.1 GCA_029260255.1 Phycisphaerae bacterium | reverse complement strand
GGCGATACGCCGCTGGTGGCCGTCGTGGCGCCGATGAGCGCGGGGGACAACACCGTGGACGTGCGCGTCTTCACCGGCGGCGCGATGAGTGATCTGCGATCGTATCAGTTGGATGTCGTGATCAGCGGCGGGACGGCCGGGGCCGTGGAGTTGATCGACATTGCCATCGAACCGCTGCCCGACTTCGTGTTCGCATCGCGGGAAGACACGTTCGAGTCCTTCAACGTGGCGAAAGGTCAGATGCTCTGCGGATTGGACATCGACGCCGGGGTCGCGACGCCCTCGGGCGGGTACTTGGCCACGTACACCTACCACGTCAGCGCGGACGCAGCCGGTGACTTCGTCGTCGACTTCCGCCACGACGAACCCGCCGGCGATCAGACGTTCCTCGTGGCATCCAGCGACGGCCGTATCGAAGTCAGCGCGACGACGCCCGGAGTCATCATCACCACCACCACCCCGGCGACCGTTCCCTGACGGTCGGCGCACCGGGGCGTCACACGACGGCGCGGTCGGTCCATCCCGCTCTGGGTGGCATAAGTGACTACGCGGGTCGGTTCGTACAGCGAGCCGGTGCTGTCATTCCGAGCGCAGTCGAGGAATCCAGCCGATATGTCCTTCCAAACCAGATTCCTCGCGGCGCTCGGAATGACTTTCGATGCGGATCGCCGGCCGGGCGAACTTCTGTGAATAGATTTCCGGACATAAGCTATGGCGTTCTCGGAGTTTCGGATGATCGCGCCGGCTGTTTCATGTATGGTGCTGCCATGATTCAGCGACTTGCCATCCTGTGTTTGTTTGTCACGAGCGCGCGCGGCGAGGGCGAATCCGCGCGGTTGCACGCGTTGTTTGCGGAGCGTTACGCGTGGGAGATGCGCGCGTTTCCCGAGACGGCGATGTCACGCGGGGATTACACGAACGCCGATCGCATCACCGACGTGAGTCTCGAGGCAATCGAGCGGCGGCACGAGGCGACGCGCGGACATCTGGCGCGGTTGCTGGCCATCGATGAACGCGGGCTCGGCGCTGACGATCTGCTGAGCCGATCGCTGTTTCGGCGTCAACTCGAGGAGGCGGTCGAGGCGCATCAGTATAGGATGTACCTCGCGCCGGTCGGTCCTCGATCGGGACCGCTGCAATCGATTCCACAAATGGGCGAGCGCGTCCGGTTCGAGACGCAGGCGGATTATCACAACTACCTGCGCCGGCTCACGCGAGTAGTAGTTCTCCTCCACCACACACGCAAGAAGATGGGTATCGGCATGCGCGAGGGACGAACGCCGCCCGCGGTCACGTTGCGCGGCGTGCCCGACCAGGTGACGGCGCTGCTCGACGGCGGGATCAATGCGTTGGGCGAGCCGTTCGATCGCATGCCGGGTTACTTCCGTCCGGAGGAGCGTCGGAAGTTGCGGCGACAGTTTGAGGAGATCGCGCTGCTCGGCGTGCGCGACGCGTTGACCTCGTTTCGCGCGTTCCTCGTCGATGACTACATTCCGAACTGCCGCAAGAGCATCGCGGCGCGGGATCTGCCCGACGGCGAGGCGTATTACGCGTTCAGGCTGCGCGCCCACACGACGACGGACCTGAGCGCGAAAGAGATTCACGACATCGGGATGCGCGAGGTCGCGCGGATCCGGGCCGAGATGATGGACGTGATTCGCGGGAGCGACTTTCCCGCGGCGCACGACGATTCCGGCGTGCTGAGTGAACGGGAGTTGTTCGAGGCGTTCGTCGGATACCTGCGCACCGACAGTCGTTTCTATCACGACGACGCCACGGCGCTGCTGGACGGGTACCGTGCCATTTGCAAACGCGTCGACGGGTGTCTGCCCGCGTTCTTCGCGACGCTGCCGCGGCTGCCGTACGGCGTGAAGGAAATGCCCGATTACATGGCGCCGACGCAGACCACCGCGTTCTATCAGCACGGGGACATCCGCAACGGTCAGCCGGGGTGGTTCTACGCCAACACCTACAGACTCGAACAGCGGCCGAAATACGAGATGATCGCGCTGGCCATGCACGAGGCCGTGCCCGGTCATCATCTTCAGGTCGCGCTGGCGCAGGAATTGGAGAATACGCCGGAGTTTCGCAAGCACATCTGGGTGACGGCGTTCGGTGAGGGGTGGGCGTTGTATTCCGAGCGACTGGGGATCGAGATGGGACTGTACACCGATCCTTACGATGACTTCGGCCGCCTTCTGTACGAGATGTGGCGGGCGTGCCGGCTGGTGGTCGACACGGGGATGCACGCTTTCGGCTGGTCTCGCGATCGGGCGGTGCGGTTCATGATGGACAACACGGCGCTGAGCGAACTGAACATCAACAACGAAGTCGATCGCTACATCGCCTGGCCTGGTCAGGCGACGGCGTACAAGATCGGTGAGTTGAAGATACGCGCCTTGCGCGAGAGGGCGGAAACGAGCCTTGGTGAGCGGTTCGACCTCCGCGCGTTCCACGACGTTGTGCTGGGCGCCGGCAGTGTGCCGCTCACCGTGCTCGAAGAACGCGTCGCACGCTGGATCGCGGCGTCAGGCGAGTGAGTCCGTGTCCTGTCTATCCGGGCCGCTTGGCGGTGGGGCGGTATTGAACTCCAAGATGCTGAAAGATGAAGGCGTTCGCGTCGACCGAGTTGTTGATTCGCTCGGCAAGCGGAGTGCCGCCGCCGTGACCGGTGTTGGCGCTGGTGCGCAGGAGGATCGGTGTATCGGTCGTGCTCGCGGCCTGCAAGCGGGCGGTCATTTTTCGGGACTGCATGGGGTCGACGCGCGGATCGTTGGCGCCCGTGAGAAAGAGGGTGGGCGGGTATCGCACGCCGTCGCGAACGTTGTGATACGGCGAGTAGGCGTGAAGCGCGCGGAAGTGATCGGGATTCGTAACGGTTCCAAACTCGGGGATGTTGAAGGCGCCGTTGGGGGAGAGTTCGACCCGCAGCATGTCGTAAATGCCAACGTGTGACACTACGGCCGCGGCGAGGTCCGGGTGCTGGGTCACGAGAGCGCCCATCAGCAGACCGCCATTGCTGCCGCCGGTGATGGCTAACTTCTTGCTGGATGTGTACTTACGGTTGATCAAGTGCTGGAGGACGGCCGCGAAGTCATCGAAGACGTTCTGTTTGTGTGTGAGGTTTCCCTGGCGGTGCCACTCCGCGCCGTATTCTCCGCCGCCGCGGAGATTGGCCACGGCGTAGATCACGCCCTGCTCGAGCAGAATCTGCCTGCTGGCGCGAAACGACGGCGTGATGTTGACCTGATACCCGCCGTAGCCGGTCACGACGCACGGGTTGGAGCCGTCGCGCTTGGCCGTCTTGGGCAGCAAGATGTTCACCGGAACCTTGGTGCCGTCTTGGGAGGTTGCGAATTCGCGCACCACCTCGAGATTACTGAAATCGACCGGGGAGTCGGTGGCGAGTCGGGGTCTGGACGTTCGGCCGGTCGTGGGGTCGTAGTGGTAACGAGCGGGCGGCGCGATGTAGGACGCGTTGTAGAACAATATCTCCTCTTTTTCGAGACGCATCAGCCCGCCGACCGTCGAGACCGGCAGTTGCTTGGGCGCGGGCAGCGATCTGCCCTCGAGATCGAAGACCCGGATTTCGGACGGTCCGCCCAACTGGTACTCGACGTAGAGCCGCGTGTCGGTCGGCATCACGGTGGGCGCTCCGCCGAACTCGCTGACGATCGAGTCCTTACCCTGCGGGACGATGGTCTCGGCGGCGCTGACGTCCAACCTGTCGATAGGAATGCGCAGAATCTTGCCGCGCGGCGCGTCGCGCCGGGAGACGAGAAAAAGATCATCGTTGGGTCCGAACGCGGCCTGGAGCGTCTTGTCGCCGAAGCGGCTGAACTGCTTCCATTGGCCGTCCGTTGATCGGAGGAAGTGGGCGAATTCACCGCCGTCTCCGTCTTGCACGGTGGCGATCAGCCGTCCGGTCTTGCCGTCCATGTCGAGTTGGATTTCGGCGATGCGCGGGAGGTCCTTGCCGTATTCGTAAGTGTCCTTGTCCGTGGGCGTGCCGAGCCTGTGGAAGCAAATCTGCTGGTAGAAGTGCATGTCGGCGGGGGGGCGTTCGGATCCGCGCGGGTAACGCGTGTAGAAGAAGCCGCTACCGTCCGGCGTCCATGCCACGTCGCCGCCGGCGGTTCCGCCGTTCACGCGCGGGACGACCTCGTGTACTTCTCTGCCCATCAGCGTCTGGTAGATGTGGACGTCACCCGATTCGCTTCCGCCTTTGGAGAGTGAAACGGCGACGAGCTTGCCGTTGTGAGAGGGAACGTACCAGTCGATCGACGTTCCGCCGTGCGGGTCGAGTTGGTTCGGGTCGACGATGACCCGTGCCATGTGCGGGCTCTCGGCCGAGGGCATCACGACGAGGAAGGGGTGCTGTTTTGGTGGGTGCCGCTTGATGGCGAACAGGTGCCCGCCGCTGTAGGTCACGTCGCTGTAGCTGACGGTGCGCGCGGCATAGATCTCGGTCGTGCGCGCTCGGATTTCATCGACGGATGCCAGATGGTCGAGGATGCCGCGCGCGTACGCGTTCTGCGCGTCGCTCCACGCACGGACGGAATCGTCGCTGCCGTCTTCGAGCCAGCGATAGGCGTCCGCGACTTTCGTGCCGTGGTAAGTGTCAGTGACCGGCACTTCCTCAGTGGGGGGCGGGCCTCCCGCCCGTACGCATGTGGCCGCCAGCAAGAGGATGGCGATCGATTTCAATGCGGTCATTGTTGCTTTCTCCAAACGGCTATCCGCGAGCGAGTTCCGCGAGGATGGCCAATAAGTACTTCCATGATTTCTGCACCGACGCCACCCAGATGCGCTCTTCCGGGCTGTGGGCGCCTTCGATTCGCGGTCCGAGGGATATCGCATCCATGTCGCCAACCCGCTCGCCGATGATACCGCATTCGAGCCCCGCGTGAATGGCGGAGACTCCCGGTTCCTCTCCGAAGAGGTCTTGGTAGATGCGGCGACAGGTGGCGAGTAGCGGGGAGTCGAAATCGGGGTCCCAGCCGGGGTATTCGTTGCCCGTATCGATCTCCGCGCCGGTCAGACGCCCCACGGAGGCTATCTGTTCGCAGGCAACCTTGATCCACGTGGCGGATGAGCTGCGCGAGAGCGTTCCGATTCGCACTTGCAGGGCGCCCGCCGCGGCGTCGTGTTCTGCGTTGATGATCGCTACGTTGTTCGAGGTCTGGACGAGATCGGGCACGCTCGGATTCATGCCGAGTACGCCGTGTGGCAGGGCGTTGAGAATATCGACCAATCGGGCGGTGTCGGCGGCCGACATCGCCGCGTCGACGGAGGTCGTCTCGACGTCGATGGCGGCATGGGGCTCCGAGGATTCGCGTTTCGCCGCCAGGCATACCGTCTCGGCTGCCGCGCGGAGGGCATCCACCGTTCCGGACGGACCTGAAACGGTCGCCGACGCTTCGCGCGCGATGGCGTTTCGCTTGCTGCCCCCGGAGATGGCGCCGAGTCGCATGTCGTTGACGCCGGCAAGGTGCAGCGTTCGGGCGAGGAGCTTGACGGCGCTGCCTCGATTCTCGTGGATGTCGCATCCCGAGTGTCCGCCGCGCAATCCTCTGATATTGACGCATGCGGTTTCGACACCGCCGTCGGTGGGTTGCGTGGGGAAGGTCCATGTGAGCGTCGTGTCACAGCCGCCTGCGCAGCCGACGGTGAGGGTGTCGTCCTCCTCGGAGTCGAGGTTGAGGAGTCGGCGGCCTTCGAACGACTCGGGGGTGAGCGACTTGGCGCCCGTCATTCCGGCCTCTTCATCGACCGTAAACAGAAGTTCGAGCGGGCCGTGCGTGATGTCGGGAGAGAATGCGACTGCGAGACCCATCGCGACGCCGATGCCGTTGTCCGCCCCGAGCGTGGTGCCGTCGGCGCGTACGATCTGCGTGCCTTCGGCCGGGTCCTTGTCGAGGATCAGGCGGATGCCTTCTTTGTCGAAGTCGTGGTTCGTGCCGGCATTTTTCTCGCAGACCATATCGACGTGGCCTTGGAGAACGGTGATGGGGGAGGATTCGCAGCCGGGGGACGCGGGGACCTTGACGGTGATGTTGCCGCAGGCGTCTTCGCGGATGGCGAGCCCGTGCTTCTCCACGATCTCGCGGATGTGTCGGCGTATTCGCTCTTCGTGCTTTGATGGTCTCGGGACGGCCGACATGCCGGCGAAGAGTCGCCAGACGAGCTTGGGCTCGAGGTTTTCGATTTCGGGCGGGATGCTTGCTGCCATTGGGGTGTCCTCCTTTGTCTTACGGGCATCGTGTCCGATAGACCGCTGCGTTGTCAACGCGGTGGGCCGGTGCTGCGTTCTCTTGGGGGGTGGGTGACGGTTTCGGTGGGTCCTTCGCGGGCGGCGGGGTGTTTGGGGCTCCCATCAGGTCCGCCGGGAGCGTTGCATGGCCGGCACCGGACGAGTGGGGTGTCGAACTCGACGCGCGCGTAACCCGCTGCCGTGCGGCGAGCGTGCGCATGGCGGACGAGTTAGGCTCCGGCCGGGCGCGAAGCTACCCGCCCGTCCATAAAGTAGCCTGACCTCTTTCTTGAAGTAGCCTGACCCCCTTTCTGACCCCATGTGTCGCTCCTACCGCTCATCCGCCCATCTCGACGATCCGATCTCCCTCAATGACAGCGCGCTGGATCAGAGCAACATGTCGCCGCAGTCTCGCTCGCCGCTTTCATCGCTGCGGGACGGCTCAATTTCGTCGCCCAACCGATCTCCGCCTTCCATGCACTGACGCCGGGGTTGATCCGGCGCGGGAATCTCGCAAGACAGATCAGCCGTAGGCGGCACGGGCAACCCAAACCGATGCTGGTAAGCGTGTGTCTTGATGCCAGCAGCACGCAGATCGCGCGCTAGCGACGTTCGGACATCGTGCGCTAGTTGCCAAGCTGCCGACGGCGTGTCGGCCCAGGCGGCAATCCAACACCGTATGGCCTCCTTGCCAAGTTCCATAACCCAGAATCGCGGTTCTTCGTATCCGGCGAATTGGGCACTCGCTTTGGCAGCATTAACGGCGATGTCGCCGACGGTTGCCAGATCAGAATCGGCAGAGACCCAGAACTCTACGTACGCCCACTGATACCGATCGATTATCGAGTAATTGACAAACTCCCTGCCAATCATGCTGTGGTTCGGGATCATTAACCGTCGCCAGTCCCAGGCCTTAATTATAGTGTGAGTGACGGTGATGTCTTCAATCGTTCCAAACAGTTCGTCTATGAGCACTGTGTCGCCAATGCGAATGGGTTTTGCAAACGAGATGACCAAGCCGGCAAAGAAGTTCTCCAGGGCTGGTTTGGCAGCAACGCCGACGACTACGCCCACGACCGCCGCAAGTAGCGTAAGAACCGCCGCCGGGACGGCTCCGAGAAGTGGAAGGATCAGGAAAGCGAGGATCACCAGGGACAACGCGGGCAGGATTGTGGCACGAATCAGGGAGAAGCGCATCTCCACGCTACCGTGAGCCCGCCCACGAGCTTGGTCCGCTGGATCATCCAGCGGCGACTCAGTGCGGACCGCGTCGAACCTCTTTAACTTTTCCAGACGTTCTTGTGAAGCACTTTCGGCACTCTTGATACGCTGACGGGTTCGCCAGAGTAAGAGAACACCGATAACCGTCACGACTCCGCAATACGTCCAGTAAGTTCCACTTGGCATGACCTACCACCGAAGGAGACCGAATCGTTGCCGCCCAAGTCTGACTATCTGTCAGTTACACGGCCAGGCAGACGATTCCATGTACACTGACTGTCTCCCTCCTCACGCGTGCAGGTGCTGAGAACCTTCCGCATGCGCGCCGGTAGAACGACGAGCAACAGACGTCGGTCGCTCAATAATCAAACCTGCTAGCAGGTCCATTTGCATTCCGTCCTGCTGTAAGCCCTGGCATCATAACAGACATCAGGCTAGTGATCAAGATCGCGTCGCTTAATGACGACCATGGCCACATAGTGCAATGGCTCACCGCTGATCGAGAGGCGGTGTCTGTAGCGCTCTCGTTCTTGAACATCCACGATCCCGTCTTTGCACATCGCCTTGATGAGTTCGGCGAAACCGGAGGTGTCCTGGCCGTTGAGGAACTCCTCTTTGATGTTGAACGCAACGAGCCCTCCGGTTGCGACGAGGTTGTACGCCTCCACAAACGCGGCTGTCGGGATGTCGCCGAAGCCCAGTGCCGCGACGCAAGTGAGGCAGTTGAAGTCGAATGTACTCAACCATGCGCGTTGTCGATCTGAGAGGCTTGTCATATCCGTGACGACGTATTCCTCGTACACGCCAGGTCGGTCACGTTCCGCGGCTTCCGCGGCGGCATCGAGAATATCCACACCGACGATTCTCCGCGCCCCGAGCTCAACAAGCTCCTCGCCGACCATTCCGTTTCCCGCGCCAAGGTCGAGCACCCGAAGATCTTCTGGTGCGATCTCAGTGTCCTCAATCGCGTCTTCAAGCAATCGCCGCACGGTGACAGGAGAGCAACACTCTAGAACGTCGCAGAAGATCTGCTCGTAAAGGCCTGGAACCAAATAGACGGCGTCGTAGTCATGGAATCGGATTCTGCACTGTTCGCCGTCACCGACACGCACGTGGCACCATTCGAGCGCTTGGCTCACTTCCTCGCTGGAATCAGGCAGAGTGATCTCCAGCGATTGCTGCGCGTGGTCTGCGCACGTTGCCGATCCGGCTGAGCGCCGGCCCGCAGACCGAGGCGTTCCTGACGATATCAAAGCTTCCCGAGTCGATGACTGCATAGCTACTCCTTGTCGTATTCCTAGATTCATTCCCAATCCAAATCTTACGCATCGCCGAGCCCACCCCCGAGCACCGACGGACTCCACTAACTACAGTTCCTGATTCGGCCCGCGGTTGAAAGTCCGTTACGGCTTCTCGGCGACTGAGGCCGATCGTTGGTCGCCAACCGAAACAACCGTTGACGGAACGAAGGCCGCTCGGCAGAGGTCGCACCAACAAGCGATGTCGAGCCTCCGTCTGGCGACGGTCATGGCATTCCCGCATTTCGGACAGCGGCATCGAACCCAGCGCAGCGCCGTATCGATTGCGTCAGGGTACTGTTGGCGCTTTCGCGGAAATTGCCCCTGAGTCAGCGGACTCGGCAGCGGTCTCAGCTGGCGACATCACCGCCTCCGCCGCTTGGGTGGCCGCATCCAACTGCCCAGGAACCAGCAGCGGCGAAGCGTCGAGGGACTCCGCGTCCATCATCGCCGCGATGCGCTGCAACGTTGCCAGGATCGCGGTCTGCTCCCACTCCTCCAACTTCGTTAGCTCCTGTCGGAACCGGTCTTGCAGGAGCGAGGGAGCTGTCGCCAGGGCATCTTCCCCGTCGCAGGTGAGGCAGACTGTGACGCTTCGCCGGTCCTGCCCGTTCCGGGTTCGATCTACCAACCCTCTCTTCGCGAGTCGATCCAGGATACCCGTCACCGTTGGCCCGCTAAGATGGACCGCTCTGGCGAGGGCGCCGGTCGAGGATACGCCCAGGTTGGCCGCAGCTTGCAGGGTAACTAGCTGTGGTCCGGTCAGCCCATGCTCCTCAGCGAGCCGCCGAGAATGGAGATCGACGGCGCGCATGATCCGGCGAATCGCCGCGACGATCTGGTTTTCCATGCTGAGTGAAGTTTCCATGCTGGCCCTTCCGCAACAAGCACTCCGCCCGATAGTTACGACCCGATATGCTAGGGTGCTATCTATTCTGTGTCAACCACAACACCAGAGGAGGTGGCCGAGGTGCGTAACTTATGGCGCCGCAATCACTTCCGTTGCCAATATCATCAAACTTGACCCGACGGCGCCTCAACATTGCGTTTCTGTGCGAAGTATCTGTGGCGGATGTGCCGCCTGTCTGGCGTCCAACACGTTCGATGCTTATGATCGCAAACGGTGGTCTCTGGCAGCAGTCGGCCTCGGCGACCGGTGGCACGACACTATCGACCGCCCCCCGGTTCAACGGCATTCTCGCCCGAGACAATGGGGATATGGGGTCAGGCTACTTCTTCCCCCCGCCCATTAGGCCCAGAACCAGAGTTCGTGTCACCAGCCGTCATCTGGCGGCGCGGTCATGACTTCCAGAGACCGTCGAACCGGACGCCCGCAACTCGCGTGTAGTGGACGGTGTGCTTAGGGTCTCGGTGACCGAGGTAGTCCTGAATGAGCCGGAGGTCGTAGCCTTGGTTCGCCAGATAGAGGCCACAGGAGTGACGAAGTGTGTGCGGGTGAACACCCTCGAGGCCAGCGCGCTGCTGCACTCACGAGGTAGCTGACTGACTGGCGCGTCATCGGTTGTCCTCGCTCGCTCAGGAACAGCCACGGTAGCTTGCTGTCGCGTTCGCGCAGGTAGCGCTTCACCGCCCGGAGCTCGTCACCCGGAATCGGTTGCTCGACGGACAAGCCGTTCTTCAACCGCTGGACCCAGAGGCGAGACTGTCGGAGGTTGACGTCGGCGACCCTCACGGCGATGGCTTCGCTCACGCGCAGCCCGTGCCGGTACATCATCAGGAGAAGCAGGTGGTCGCGGATGCCGTGCCGCCCCTTCTTCGCCGCCTACAACAGCTGTTCGACTTCCGACTCGTCGAGGAAGTCCTTGTCCCGCTCGTGGAGGTCGGCGGTCGCTGCGCCCGAACTCTTTACTTTTCGCCGGTTGGTCATCTCGGGCAGGCGTCCTCTGACGCGCTCAAACTGCGGTGTTCGGGCACGTCGGCACGCTCACTTTTGACAATAGACGCCTTGTGGCAAGTGTTCGGAAGTAGTCAAGACAGCGCCTCCCAACGTTCCTGTGCAGCGGCCCGGTAGTCGTTCCATCCCGCATCAGTCGACCCTCATTCGCATCACGTCCTTGACGGTTGCTGTCGCCTGTAGCCAGGGAGTGCTGTCGTAGCTGTTTTCGAGCTCATGGAGCGCCGCTTCACCTCTGAGGTTGATGGTGGATTTGAACTTAATGCCCTGGCGTTCACCTGCGGCGCACGAATCGCGCTGTCAGGCGCAACGCCCTGTTAAGCCGCTGCACCTTCTTCATCCCGGCACCAGCGCCAGCCACGCCCCCACCGGATCCTGAACCACCGCACATGCGTACTTCCCGTCGGTCCCCCGTGTCGCCTTGATGACCTTGCCCCCTCCCTCTCGTACGCGACGGAGACTTTCGGCGAGGTCGCCAACGGGGAGGTAGATCATCCAGATAGGTGGCAGACCCAGGTTGACGCCGCGCGCATGACAGACTCCCGCCGCCGGGCTTCCATCGGCGCCGAACAT